>CALHAQ010000017.1 GCA_937931775.1 uncultured Candidatus Altimarinota bacterium
CAGCTCAAGTAGAAGCTGATAGAGATGGTTGAAGTGTGACTATAAGGACTTGAGGAGGTGTTATCGAACTAGCAAATAAAAAAGAAGCCTTTAAGCTTATTAAAGCTCTGAAAGAAAGTGCTCAGGATGAATTTGAGTCTGGTTGGCCAAATATATTTGGGGCTGTTGGAGGTGTTATATGGTATACACTCTCTAGTGGTTTTTGAACAAGTACAGTACTTGGAACTACATGGCAAACTGCGGAATATTTAAACGATAATTTTCTTTATAACCTTAACAGTGAAGAAGGTGATTCTAATCTGGAAATTGTAGCTAATAATGCTATTTGAGGTGCTATTTATTTTTTAAGTATAGCTGCTACTATAAACTACTCTGAGACTATATATCGTAGAGTAGTTTTAGATACTCTTGCAAAGCGTGGTATATCAGAAGCAAAAATTAAAAAATATACTATTCTCCCTTTTGCTTGAGATAATTTAAGAGGTACCGAAGATACAAATAACGTACAAAAAAGAGTTCTAAGAATTCCTGACTATAACCTTGATGATGTATTTCTCCCTGATGCATGAGATGCTCAACTGCGAAATGAATATATTCAAAGAATTAGAGCTATTCAAAAACTTGAAGATACTCGAAAAACTATGAACCCAGAAGAACTTCCAGCGTTTGAGAAAGAACTTGCACGTGTAAAATCATATTTAAATATAAACACAAAAACTTTCTGGCTCAAAGCATGGTCTTTGGATAAAAATCAATGGATTCCTAAGAGATGATGGAATGCTATAAGTGGTTGACCATCTATATTTTGAAGACACCTGCGGGATGCTGCAACTCAGCACTTTAATCTCGATGAAACATGAAGAAACGATCTTATTAAGTGACTTCGTGAAGTCTTTGATGGAGATTTTGATATTAGTGTAGCTAAGGATAGTAAAAAAATCTCTCTTACTGGAAGTCCTACAGAGTCAGAGAAAATAATTCAACTCAAAAACTATGTAAAATCTCGTGGTGATTTAAGTACAGCTCAAAAAACAGCTATTATTGAAAAGATTGATAATATACTTGAGTCAGTGAGAAATAATCCCGTTGGTATAGATGCAGTAAAAAGAGAATTATATAATACTGTTGAACGAAAATATCTATCACAAGATGATATAAAAGCTGCTATTGATAAAAAAATACAGGAAAGATTCCCTTTTCTTGAAAAGCGTCCTAGGGACAGAAATTGGTGAGAGTGGAAACAAGAACAGTACAGAAAAATTCAAGAATTTTGGGGGAAAAATGGACCTGCTTCCCTTACCAAGGGACCTACAATGTTATATAAATTTGTTTGAGTAGTTGATGCAGGAAACTGGAATGGAGACCAAGATGACTTAAATAAAGTATTTCAAAAAATAGATAATGGTACTCTTGAAATTTCACGGCTATATGCTGGAAGAAAGCTAAATTTTGTTGGAGACTTATTTATATGACTTTTTGATAGATATGGGATAAGTACTCCTGAATTTAGTGAGATAAAACGTTTTTCTGAAGATATAACTGCAGCGGACTTTAAATCAATACTAGATAAAGGAATTGCTGTAACGAAAGATCAAGGAAAGCTTAAAAATATCATCAAAAAATGATTAGAATCAGAGTGAGAAATGAGAAATCCAGTTCAAGCAGTAAAAAATTATATCTCTTATCATGTATGAGATCTGCAAGAATGAAAAATGAATGAACGTCTTAATAAACTTATCAAAGAAGTTGAAGATTGAACAAATTTATATACTCAAATAGAATTTTTTAGAGAAGTTGAAAAAATTATGGAATGATTTCTTCCTACTAACAGCCTATTATCAGAAATAGAAAAGTTAGAAAAAACAGAGGGACTCACTGATGATATCAAAAACTACCTCAAGTTTATAAAAGAACAAGCAAAAAGCGGAAAAGCAAATATTACAAATACAGATTTATCAGAAATCATGTGATGAGATACGAGTAAAGGAGTATTTGAAATATCAGAATTTACTGTAGATCAACAAAATAATCTGATATCTACTTTGCAATCATACGAGCAAGATCATGAACATGATTTTAGAGCAAAACTCAGTGGTATAGATGAAACTACTCCCTTCAATCGTGCACAATTTGAAAAAGCACTTCTAGATACATATTGAAAAGAACTAAAACAACTCAAAATTGCATATTTTATAGAATGAAAAGCATTTAATATAAATGATACATTAAAAGCATTTGCATGAGAATTAAAAAATGCCTATTCTAGTGGACAAGCAAAAAAGGTCCTTGAACGAATATTTTCTGGTGAAGACTTCTCTACTATTAGGAATGACTTAACTGATATTACCGGTGACTCTTCTATTCCTCCTCATGAAGAATTTAAAATTGACGCTCAATGAATACTTAGAGATCTATTTAGTGAAATTTCAGATGAAAGTAGTCCAAAATACGATCAAAAGAAAACAGAAGAAGTATTACGGTTTATACAAGATGAAAATATAGATAAGAGTATTCTTCCTCAGGTAATAAAAGACGCTATCACAAAACTCGAATGAGCATGAGAGGCTAATGAAACTCTCAAGAGACAGAAATCTCAAATAGAAGCATATACAAAGCAATTAGATGCTGCCGAAGACATAGATGAAATAAAAGATATAAGAACTCAATTTAATAACTATGTTGCAAATTCTGCTAACAAAATAAATCCTGCAGATCCAGAGTTTGAACCTCTTATTAAAGAATTTAATGAATCGTTTGGAGACAAACGAGTAGCTTTAAGGGTAGTACCCGATACTCCTGCTGCTCCCGCGGTTATAGAACCAGAAGAAAAAGTAAATCCTAAAGAAACTTCCGAGAAACCTGAATTTTCTTATAAAAAAGCTAAGAACTTCTTAGATGAAATATATCCTAGTGTGATGATGCTTGATGACCCAAAAGCAATTGAAGCTATGAACGCAGAATACATAAGAGTGAATAACGATCCTGATTATGTGAAACTATTAGGAACAAAAGCTGACTTACTAGATTATTATAAAAATACGCTATTTGCATGAAAAGAAATCTTTGTCATCAAAGATATAAATACAAACCTTGAATGACTGCGCAGAATACTTTCGGAAATAGACAGTAAATTCGCTGTTCCAGGAACATTTTCAGCTATGTGAGATATGATACGATGAACCTATAATACCGAGGTTTGAGCAAAGGTAATA
>CALHAQ010000018.1 GCA_937931775.1 uncultured Candidatus Altimarinota bacterium
TACTTTTGTGAAATTTGATAAAAGAAACTTTTCAACATTCTGATGATTAAAAAAAGCTAAATAAGATAGGATTAATACCATCCATATAGTTATAAATTTTTTGATGGTGAATTCTGAAAAGTCCATATATCAAGTAAATCACAGTAAGGAAAAAATAAAAACCATGAAAAATATATTATCATTAGTTTCATAGAAATTATTATTTTTTTCCTTTAAATAATTAAGTATTTTTTTAATAGTGTCTTTATTTATATGTATTGGTTTTTTACTCATATTTTATTTATTTCTATTATCAAAAAACTCTTTTGGTCTATTAAACTGCCATGGGTCTCGGGTGTTACATTTGTGAATCTGAATATCTTTCCAAACTCATCCAGTCACGTATGGCTCTTTATTTAAATATGTTTGAAGCTCATCCTCATCAGCGAAGTCGTAGATGAGAATCGAGCCTTTCATATTTTGGTCATCATCCCAAATCGCTGCTCAGTACCACATATTTCCAGAAGCTAAGAGCTCTTCTCACAGAGCAATGTGCTTTTCTCTGACTGCGAGTCTTCTCTCGAGCGCTTTATCGTCTGTACCGTCGAGTCATATAATAGTAAATTGCATATTTTGTTTATTTAAAATGGAGGAAGGGACGAGATTCGAACTCGCGGAACGGGCGAACCGCTCACACGCTTTCCAAGCGTGCGCTTTCAACCACTCAGCCACCCTTCCAAAAAGTTGTAGTTTATAAGCGTCATTTCGGACAGGAAATTAGCCCTCTACATTATAACTTACGACTATACCATCCTCTACGCTTGCGTTGATTCGTCCTGGTCTATAATCCATTGTTACAGGCATACTTTGACCATCGATAGATACTATTCTAAAATCAACACCGTTTTCTTTTGCGAGGTTTATTGCTTCATCTTGAGAGAGTCATATATACTTCGCTTCTGTAGCAATAATGTCTTCTGGAGTTATCGATGAATCATTTTCATCTGTGATAGGTACTTGTGTAGTAGTCTCATTTTGATTACATGAGCTGAGGAGAGCTATACTTATGAGTAGGGCAATGATATATTTCATAATATTTTGTTTAAGAATATGTTATTTTAGTTCTGCAATCACTTCTATTTGTATAAGGGCATTTGAGAGAAGCTCTGAAACTCATATACAGGTTCTTGCGGGTTTATGAGTGAAATACTCATTATAAATATGATTTACTACACTGTAATCTCTCATATCTGAGAGAAAGACGCTTGTTTTGACTACATTTTTGAGATCTATATTTGCTTCTTTGAGGATGGCCTGAATATTTTCACAAGCCTGCTTTGTTTGAGCTGTAATTCATCCCTCTTTCAGGAGAAGCGTCTCTGGATCGATACCAATCTGTCAGCTAGAATAGAACATATTTCCAGATGTTGCTCATTGAGAGTATGGGCCAACTGGTTCTGGAGCAGAATGCGTGTATATTATCTTCATGTGAGAAAAATAAAAAATAAAAAAAGCACACATGCCTCAAGACTTTTAAATAAAATCTAGAAACATATATGCTCTTGGTCCTGAAAGTGTCAGGAAGGTACCACCAGAGAGCGAGTACTTAATTTTATTTTTTATCGAAGTGTTTCGACTTCGAGAGGGTCTAATAAGAATGAGTTCTGTTCTTCCTCTGGCTCACAGGTGATAGCTGCTATAATGCCTACAGCTTTATTATATAGATTTTGAGGGGAGTGCAAGAAAAATTAAGCTATAGTTTTTTCCCACTTTTCAAAGACGCTCATGTCTACGAGTTTTATAGATGCAATAGTCTCTGAGATTGCGATTTCGAGAAGTCATTGGCTGATTTTATGATCTTCTAGGTCGCTGCTTATTTCTGAGAGATCTCCATCATGCTCTTGAATCTTCTTTGCTAGATCAAGTATGTTAGATGATGCGTCACGAGATGCTTCCTCTACGATAGCTTCTATATCAGCTGCAACGTATCAGTCAGTGAGCTCTGCGAGTTTTTTATAATTGAGTTTTCCATGTGGTCTTCACTGTTTTTCTATAAATATTTCAAATAACTCAGCCCTGGCATCGAAATCTGGAGCTCAAATATAAAACTTTTTATCGAGACGACCTGATCTCAGGAGCGCTGAATCTAGATGATCAGGACGGTTTGTGGCAGCAATTACTATAAGATTTGGTGCCTCGTCTAAGTTATTAAATTCTTGCAAGAACTGTGATACTTCTTCGGCTTTATTTGCGTCGACTCTATTTCCACGCTTTGAGACAAGAGAATCTATTTCATCCAGAAAGAGGATTATTGGTCAGGCTTCACTCGCTTTTTTAGCAGCTGTGAAAAACTCTCTAATATTCTTAGATGTTTCATGGAGATATGACGATCCAAATTCTCATACAGATTTTGTAATGAGTCCTGCTCACATTTCTTGAGCCAGTTTCTTGGTGATAAATGTTTTCCCAGTTCCTGGAGGACCATATAGGAGCATCCCAGTAGGGATTCCTACCTGGAATTTTTCATAACTCTCATAGAGATCTACCATCTTTTTTTCCTTGATTTCCTCTGGAGTATCTATTTCTTTAGGAGACATAGTTTCATATTTTTCCTTGAGCTTTCTCACGAGAAATAAAAACTGGAGTGGTCTGATAAATCCATCTCTCAAATCATCTTTGAGTTTTTGCATACCAGCTACTCATTTAAAACCCCAAGTATTTGGATTTTTCATAGTAAAATATTCTGGCTCTACTATGAGTTTTCTTTTGTCCTCATCTCACGCATTTTTTGTAGTTTTAACAGTATCTGTATCAGGAGTTTTTATGCTAAGTGATTCTCATGTTTTTATAACCTCTGGGCTTCAAAAAGTATCACCAAAAGCTTTTGTAATATCTCCAGCTTTAGAAATAGAACTCTCCATTTGTTTGAGAGCATTTCATAGGTCTCATTTCCAGTCTTTTGTCATAACTTCTTTAAACTCGGGAGTGGTCGTAACAGCATCAAAGAATGCATCAAATCCAGTATCTTTTTTTGACATATTGATTATTTAGAAATATTTTTCATGTGTAATTCAAGCCTTTGTTTTTGTTTTTCTAATAATTTTTTCCCACTTACGAGAGTATTAGAGTTGTCATCATGCTCTATTTGAGAAACCTCTCAAAAAATTTCTTTTTCATGCGCGCTTACCCATTCTACTAAATCTCAGTTAAAACTTTCCATCATGCTTACAAAGAATTTTTTTTCATGTTCTAGAATTTCCTCTTGCCTATGAGAATGAGATATTAATTGTCCTAGTGTTTTTCAACATGCCTCTATTTTATAAGTCATAGAAGTAATTCAAATACGTATATGTTCGACCTCAGTAGGTTTTGCTTGAGAATTTTTAATATCTTTTCATATGTCATAGTGAAGAGTCGCGTAAGTCATGAGAGCGTCTTCTTTTTCTGCTGCATACTTTCCTAATATCTTTTTGAAACTATTTCCGAAAAGTGAAAAAAATCTCTCTTTTATACCGGAAGGTTTGTAGTGGTCTAAAAGATTATGCGTATTTTCGAGTTCGCTGTGGAGGGTTTTGAGTATATAATCTTGCATATTTATTTGAGTTTAGTAATAGAATCTTCAAGCATTGGAATAAATTTATTTATATCTTTCAGCTGCATTTTAATACGTTTGACTTGCAGTTTGAGTACTGACTTGAGTTCTATCTTTTCTGTATCTTTTATCTGTAGAGCTATATCATTTTGTTTCTGGATAAGGGTATCTTGATTTTTTTCTAGGAGCGTGAGTATATCTTCGAGAGGTTTAGAAATCTGCTTTTTGATCCATGAATTATATACCTCAAAGCTAAACATGTCTTTGTATCTCGATTTATGAATAGTATTTTTGAGTGATAGAACCTGCTCAACCGCACTTTGAGCTGAAGTATTTATATCTCGTATCCCAGCATTTATCTCTAGGAGAAGACCATCTTTCCACTCATTATCATGGGCATTTTTTAAGAGAGATTTGAGACGTGTTTTTTCTGCTCTAATGTCATCAGAACTTATGTCTAGATCTCAAAAAAGTTTATTAATTTTGATAACATTTTGTCATCTATAGATGAGATATTTAGTATTGAGCCAAGTCATAAGCTGCCCAAATACGATCAGCCCTAAGACTCCTATAAAGTATACACATGCCATAATAGCAATATATATAGTATAGAGTGCCATCAAAATAAGCATTCCTTGAATAGAATCTTTTCCTCCGACTCTATCTAAGATAGAAAATATTTTTTCATATCATCCAAACAGTTGGCTGCTAATATCTTTAGAAAGTGATTTTTTACTTTCATCCAGACGAGATTCTCAAAATAAATCTTCCTCAAAGGTTTCAGATACTTCATCAATATCATTTTTTAAACCTGATATATCAGAGAGCTTATGTATTTTTCATCCTAGTGAAATAGAACTATCAGTCATTATAACAAAAGCTGATTTTGTGAGTAAACGTGATCTCTTAATTGAAAGCAAGAGTAAGTAAATAAACATAAAACATACTCCCACAAATATTGTGAAAAAGAACACGAGTAGAGAAAGCCCTGATATGAAAGCAAAGATTAGAGATATGACCGCAAGAGGAATACCAAAAAACTTTAAGGTTTTTAAAAAATCTCTTTGTATCGACAGTTTTACTTCATCAGGGGATATCCATTTATATAAATGAAAACCACGCTGCTCAATATCATTTTGGATATTCTTTGGAACATGGAGTACCTCTGGTAGATTTTCAGGAGATTTATCTCTAGTTCTTGTAAACATAGACTATTTATTTATCTCTGCAGCAAGTTCTTCTTGAGATTGAGCTGAGAGTATTTTTACCTCTTCAAGTTTATCTTTTGCATCTGAAAATGCTTGTTTTTCAGCCTCTGCTTCGAGATTTACCTGAGCTCTAAAACTTTCTATTTGATCGAAGTGATTTTTAAGTTTCGTAACATTTTCTACAAATACTGACGCTGAGAGTACTGGTTTACTTGTAAGTTCTTCAGACCGTTTTGCTGAATCGATAGCTTTATCTGTGAGCTCGCTACTCATTTTATCAATAGTCTCACCCATGATATTGAGCGCTTTCATGCTCGCATCAAGCGCTTTTTGAGAGCTTGTTTCTATGAGAGCCGTAGAAAGAAGGGTTTTAAATATAGGACGAGAAGAACTCATAGCAAGAGAGAGTTTTGATGCGCTATCAAGTCTCATAAGGAGTCTTTTTCGAGCCATTTCGAGGTTTCCTATAAGTACTACGAGATTAGAAAGAAAATATTCTACATTTCTCAGGAACATATCATATTTGAGTTTTTCATCTTCGTTTGTTTCTGCTTCTGCTTTTTGTTTAAATTCTTCTATTTTTTCTTGGAGAAAATCTTTATAAGCAACAACTTTTCCAAGGTTTTCTTCGATTCCTTGCAGGAAGTTTTTTTGCATATCTATAGAGGTATCTAGAGATATATTTGATTGATCGAATCCATCAAAGATAGTTTCGATTTTTCCCTCCATTGATTTAATATTAAACTTTGCTTCATCCCACTTACTATCAAGCGCTTTTGCGAGTGATGATACTATAGGAATTGATTTAGCTACTTTCATGACTATCCCATCGTTGTCTATGATATCATCATATACAGATTGCACATCTTTATTCATCGCAGCAAGTTCGTCTGACACTTTCATAATTGGATCACTGTCTATAATAGCTGCTGTTTCTGATATTATAGTATCCAGTGGAGCTGTGATTTTTTCTCCTAATTCTCTGAAGTCTTTCGCATCTCTGAATGTCTCCTCAACTTCAGCTTGATCGGTAGCAGATAGGGGAATCGATTTTGTGTTTGAAACAAGAATTTCAGCTTTTTCTTGAGCATCATCTGTTTTTACTTGTGTTGCCATAATTGTAATTCATAAGAAATATTATACGAGCAATAGTATAGCAAAAAGTAGGAAGAAAGGGAAATTATTTTTTCATCTCTCTATACCTATCAAAGTCTTTGTAGCTTGTGTCTTCTGAAAACCATTCTATGAGTCTGGTATCAACAGGGAAATAAAATATATGAGGAGTATTTCCTGCTAACTCAAATATACCATCTTTCTCAGAAATCTCAGACTTGATGTCTTTTCAGTCTTTTTCTATAGTGAGCTCACATCTCCCAGAGAGTATGATATATTTTTTATTATTTGAATATATTTTCCCTCCTCTATAGTTTCATGCCAGAGTAAAAATATCATAACAAGTTATTCCTCCAGAGCTAGTTGTATAGAGCTCTCAGACAGAATTTACTTTTTGGCTATGTTTCATGTTATTGCGAGATTACTAATTATACTTATTACTGGGCCATCGAGCTTATGCGATACTCATGAAACCGCTACTAACTCTCATCAAATTTGCTTTTGAAACTTTACTCATTCAGAATAAAAGACCTCTTGATCATCTGTGCTATGAACGATATATATTTGATCTATATTTTTTTCTAGATTCATATCTCCTTGCTCTAAATAATCATAGAGTTTTCCTGTGTTAACTCTATCTGTAGATCATCTCCCAGGGCAACAAAATACTACTCTCTTGAGATATAAGCCATGCTCTTTTACATATCTAGCAAAGACTCAACTTCCATGCGAACTAGTTATTATAGCATCATAAGATGCAACATCTAGTTTTTTAATATCTTGAGCCCACGATTCATAAGTAGGATCCTCACTAGAGTCAAATTGAGGCAAATCTATAGTATGTCAACGAGATGTAATATCACTGATTCGCTTTTCCCAAGTACTTCCTTTTCTACTTGGTATAGAATTTCTTCCATGTATTCCTAAAATTTTCATGAAACGATTACTTTATAAATTCTATACTTCCTCATTTTTTGACGAACTTTTTTACGAGATCTTTGATTTTTTTGTACTGAGCAGGAGAGAGAGAAGACTTGTAGTCTTTGTCTATTGCATCATAGGCTGACTGAAGTTCACCTGGTGAAAAATCTGTTTTTTGGTATGTATTTGCTATAAGCTTTGCAATTTTTACAAGATTTTCAGCCCTTATTTGTACTGGACTATCTTCACCTGTGAATCTAAGTTTGACAGATGAGATTCACTTTATATCTATAGATTCTATATCTTTTTGAATGCTAGATTTCTCTGCCTTCATTTCCTCTTTTATTCTGGAATTTTTTTGTAGTACTTCCATGTCTTCTGGAAAGAGATTTGAGGGGCTAAACTCTTTATGTAGATTGTTCCCATATTTACGAGTGTACATAGTTGAGAGAGCGATCATGAGTGCCCCTGTGAGCATAAATGCTACAAATCATACTCCATCATCGACCCCTGGTTGCCATATATCATAGAGGAATATCTTTCATACCGTTCCAGCGAGAAGGTATAGTCATATAGTTCGCATGTATATAACATCTTTGTTTATACCATAGCTCAGTAAAAGAAATGAGAGTACACCCCAATAGAGAGTTACTGCAAATGTTACTTCAAATATATGGAGTACATAGAGAGTTGAGAGTATAAATAGATATGCTAAGAATACAGTAAGAAGTATTCGGTTGTTAATATTTCCTTTTGTAAGATAGTCATATATAAATGGAAGAGCATATATAGCTGCTATAAGTGTAGAAATACTAAGATTGAGCGTATCTTTTCCGAGAGAGCTTTCTACTAAAGCAATATGTGCAACAAGTAATACAAGATATGCTAAGAGATGAGCTATCTTGAGTCACTGAGAATTTATTCTACTATAGAGTACTCACAAGGCTGCTACAACTACAGAAAAGTATAATAGCGCTATCCATTCATTAGAAATATCAAATACCCAGAATCATCCTAGTGTGAGAGCTGACATTCATATGATATGAAAGAAATTATGAATTCCGAAAAGTCCTGTAGAGAAAATATTATCGTCTTTATTTTTCTTGAATAGAATAAGGAGATTATATATCAGAGAAATAAGTATAATTAGTAGACTTACGAGCATAGCATAGTTTCAAGTAAGTAGAGAGTTTGAGAATATTCATAATTCTAAGAAATCTAAGAG
>CALHAQ010000019.1 GCA_937931775.1 uncultured Candidatus Altimarinota bacterium
TTACTCTTAGAAACAAATCATCTCATATCGAGAGAAAGAGATATAGTCAGTACTTCCCTGAGGCATGCTATTGAAAATCTTTGATATATTAAATCATAAAAAATCTCCTAATAAAAGGAGATTTTTTATGCTATAGAAGCATTGTGTTGTTCTACTTTTTCTATAAAGAAATCTTCGAGTCATCATTTGAGTTTCTTGACCAATGCTCCTTCTACTATGAGGTGGCCATAATTTATAATACTAATTCTATCACAGATACTTTCTACATCTGCAAGTATATGTGTGTTAAAGAAAATTGTTGTTCCTTGGCTTTTTAGATCTATGAGTAAATCTTTTACCATCTTTCTTCCAATAGGATCGAGTCCACTCATTGGTTCATCAAGAAATAAAAGCTCTGGATCATTGATAATAGATTGCGCTAAACCTACTCTTTGGAGCATTCCTTTTGAATAACTCTTTAAATATTTATCTCCAGCTCACTCAAGCCCTACTCTTTGTAATAACTTTTCTACTTTTTCATCAAGCTGATTACCTGAAAATCCAAAAAAACTTCCATTGAAATGTAAAAATTCTCTTCCCGTAAGATGTTTATAGAGATAGGTGTTTTCTGGCATAAAGCCTATGCGTTTCTTATCTTCCAAACTCAGACCATCAGTTCCAAAAATACGTATCTTTCAACTTTCAGGATTAATAAGACCGAGAATAGATTTCATAGTAGTTGTTTTTCCGGCTCCATTTGGACCAAGAAATCCATAGATTTCTCACTTTTTTACTCAGAAACTTACTCCATGTAAAACCTGTTTTTTTGCAAGAGTTTTCTCTATATTTTTTACTTCAAGTATAGCCATATGAGTCAATTAGTATCAATAATAATATATACTCTAGTTTGATGAAAAATGAAAAAAATGCAACTAAAAAGCTCTCAAATTTGAGAGCTTTTTGAGTGAGAAAATATTTGTTTATTTTTCCATCATAGCATCATCCATCATTTCTGATTTCATAGTGAGTATCTCGATAAGTACATCTTCAAGAGCATCGAGAAGTTCTAAATATTTTTCTTTTTTCTCGTCGCTGAATCCTCTCTCATCTATATTTTCTCTTACATTAGATATTTTTTCGAGTACTTTTTCTAAATTTATTTTAGAAGTATCTACTTTTGCAAGTTTTCCTTTTATCCCTGTTCTAATAGCTTTTTGAGCCGGAGTAAGTTCTTTCTTCATCATCATAGCATCATGTTTTTCCATCATCATCCCATCTTCTTTTTTCATCATACTTTCTCCATCTTTCATCATCATAGCTGACATCACATCACCTTCTAAGATGTGATCAGCTGGTGCTGCATCACCATCATTTGGTTCGAGGGTAAGTACATAGAAATCATAGTCTGAGTAATCTCTAGAACTTGTGATACTATTATGGTAATTTCCATCTTCTTTCTTTATGAGTTTTCCTGTAGACCAAAAAGCAAATGGACTTTGTCTTACAACCCAACCTTCATAGAAATCATCTCCGATAGGATCTGTTAAACCTGAGAACTTTCCGTGAAGTGAATATTCTCCATCACTATAGCTTGCAAAAGCGTATCCTGCAGCATCAGGTGACGTTGTTATTCCTCTAATCTCTTTTCCATCAGTGACATCAACAATATTCATATCGTGCTGCATCATCATTGTGTCATCACTTTTCATCATAGCTTCTTCAGCTGCAAAAGCAGAGTTTGAGCTCATCACTATAGCAGCGAGTGCTACACTCGAAATAATTTGTTTCTTCATAATACATTATTATAAAAATATAAAGTACTTCTACTATAAAAAAAGCCCCTTAAGTAGAACTTAAGAAACTTTAGAAAACTCGTAGCAATAAGTAACTATTAATAAATAATAGCTTTCTTATTCATAAATGCCCTGAGTCCTTCTGGTCCATTTTCTTTTCCATATCCAGATTTTTTTACTCCTCCAAATGGAAGATGTGCTTTACTTATTGCTCCTGCATTAATAAATATCATTCCTCCTTCGAGCTGCTCAGCCACCTCTCTACATTGAGCGATATCATCTCCATATACTACAGCTGAGAGTCCAAAGTCGCTATCATTTGCTATTCTGATAGAGTCATCTAAATCTTTTGATTTGATAATGCTCGCAACTGGTCCAAATACTTCTTCATGATAACTGGCTACCTCTGGAGTCACATCAGCCAGCACAGTACCTTCATAATATTCCCCTCTCTCTCCTGCTTTTTTTCCTCCGCATATGAGACGAGCTCCACCGGCAATACTTCTTTGAACTTGTTCATCTATTTCATCGACCAGATCGAGACGAGCCATTGGTGGGATTTGTGTTGAGACATCCATAGGGTCCCCTATTTTCATAGTCTGCATATATTTCCCCATTTCTTCTACGAATACATCGTAGTGTTTTTCCATTACGATGAATCTTTTTGATGAGTTACACTTTTGTCCTCCATTACTGATCCTACAAGCTGTAGCTTCTGCTACCATTTTCACCGTATCATCATGGTCAGCAAGTACAAATGCGTCATTTCCACCCAGCTCAAGTACTGATGGTTTGAGATACTTCCCTGCCAAAGAACCAAGTGCTGAACCTGCTCTTTCTCCTCCAGTGAGATTTACTCCTCTCACGAGTTTATGAGACAATATAAGCTCAGATTGAGAAGAAGATATAAATAAGTTTTGGTATATTCCTTCTGGGAATCCAGCCTTCAAGAAAAAATCTTCTATTTGTTTCGCGCACATAGGCACGTTTGATGCATGTTTATATACCTGCGTATTCCCTGCTAGTATATTTGGTACTGCAGCTCTGAGTATTTGATTATAAGGGAAATTCCATGGTCCTACTCCAAATATGACTCCCAGTGGGTCATACATATACTTTCCCTGAGTTCCATTTTCATCAAAGTCTTCCGGTCCTATAAGCTTTTCAGCATTATCTGCAAACCATCTAATAAGATCTCCCGTACCTTTCAGTCAAGCTTTAGATGCAGTGAAAAGCATTCCCATTTCTTTAGTTTGTAGCTCTGCATACTGATCTAAATCAGCTTCTATTACTTCTGCGAGTTTATAAAACATTTCTTTTCTCTCTGCAAAGCTCGTTTGTTTCCACTCAAGAAATACTTCATGCGCTTTTTCTATTTTCGCAATTACTTCAGCGTCCGAAAGCGTTTCAAAAGTTGCATTGATTTCTCCTGAATATGGATTGATTGATGTGAGTGTTCCCATGCTATTATTATTAAGAGATAGTATCTAAAAGCTCTAGTGTTTCTATGCAGGCATCTGCAACTTCTATTCATTTTCCTTTCAAATGTTCGAGATAGAACTTTTGATTTTCCTTAGATTCAAATTCGTCTGTATCTGGAGTCAAAACTGATGAGAAAATAGGTTTCCCTATCTCAGAGCTCAGTCTCACAATCTCGCTTACTACTGATTGCGCTACAAACTCATGTCTATAAATTCATCACCTGTACACTACTGCAATGGCAATAACTGCGTCATAGCTATTCTCTGTCAGGAGTTTTTTCGCAAGCAGAGGAATTTCTACTGCTCCAGGGACGCTCAGTACCGACACATCTGATTCTTCTACCCCAAGTTCATGAAGTCGAGTCAGACAGGATTCAGTACAATTTCCTACAAATTGTGCGTTCCACTTTGTATTTATAATCGCTATGCGTTTCATCAATTTATAATAAAAATATCAACTCAAATAGTATAGGTAAGTCAGCGAATTTTTCAAAGAATTATCTCACAACTTGGTTTTCGATCCCCTCAAACTCAAAACACTCCTGGTTCTCCTTTGCATGACACACACTTCGGCATCTCTTACACTGAAACATCACTAAACACCGTTTCTCCATCTCAGACATTGTCTTCTCAAAACCACAGTGCGGACATTCTATCACGCAGACTTTATGTACCATAAGAAATTACTTAGAAAGTAATAGTTATATGATATGGCCGAACCTTAAGGAGAGATTAAAAGTTTTATTCTATATCTATTCAGATTACCCAAACAGGCACTGAAATAACTTTTGCAAAGTCTTTTAAAATTTTAACAGTTTTATCGAAAGTAACTATTCCATCACTTAACATTCATTCTAAATCTCATGTTGGCACTACATAGACTAAACAATCAACTGAATTTTGAACATTTGCTTTTAAGACTTTAAAAAAATCACGATATGCTAATGCCCAATTTCCAAATTGTATCTCTCATACAATAAGTGGAGTATCGCTATCATCTGAATTATATTCTATATCTATACCTAACTCTTTTTTATTCTCTAATATTTTAGCAATAGATTTGAGATCTTCATTTTTTGATAAAAACTGATTCCACTTTTTTTCTCATTCATGATAGTGCAGCTCTCAGAAACATAAATTTCT
>CALHAQ010000020.1 GCA_937931775.1 uncultured Candidatus Altimarinota bacterium
GATTTAGATAGTATCTTTTCGTCATCAATCACTACTATGTGCATATTGTATTTGATAATATTTTAACCTACTTTTTATCATATGACTTGATAATTATATTACAATACTTTTAACTTATTTTAACCCTAGAATTTAATGTAAATTTAATATTAAATGTAACTACTTTGTAACAAAGTACTCTTATTGTAGAGTTACAAATTACTTTGTGACTCAAAAAAATTATGAATGCGCAGGAGACAATTTATACAAACGTGGTAGATCCTCAAAGTCTTACAACAAAAGATTTACATCAAATTTTTGAATTAGAGCAAGATATGTGGTCACGTGATGAATGACTATGAGAATATCTTTCATGTAATGATTGTAATAAAATATATTCAAAACAGGATATTTATAATAAGAGTACTTTTCGTGATTATGTTTTAACTGTTGCTGAAATAGAAAAAAAACATGGTAAGGTTCTTCCAAAGTGTAGTGAGTGCGATGGAGAAATGCAACATGTATTAGCGCGAGAAGAATGAATAGAGGAAATTACAGAGAGATATGCTCAACAGTCACATCTTATTGTTATGAAGTCATGAGAGGATCTCATTTGATTTATGGATGGATATATAGGATCCTATGATAGAATATATGAACAGGAATTTTCTCAGCACTATGGAAAAATATGAAAAAATAATATAGCTCAGCTTATTGAAAATACAATAGAGTGAAACATGCCAGATGAAATGTTTAGTTGTTGTTCTATGTGAACAAGGGAAGGAAATATGAATCTTATCCAGATTTATAGATTATTGCAGTGATTCTTCGTAAATTTCCCTGCATTGTATGACCAGATACTTGGTATCTCTGAAGTGCGTTCAGGAGGAAGTCTTGATAAAATGTATAGTAAGTTATGATCTCAAGATATAGGTGTGAAAGAGTATGAAAATCAAATTACTTGTAGCGAGACATATGATAGTAGGATATTTGTACAAAAATCTCTATGATCAACTTATAAAAAAGCATTTTCAAAAGATTTAAGAACGTTTTTACGTAAAAGGGCAATATAAAAAACCTTTCATAAAAAATAAAAAAATATAATATGTGTTTATAATTTATTTTATAAAGTAGGTAAGGTATGTCGATTCTTCTGGTAACATATCTACTTAACTCATGATTATTATTCATTCTTGGGTTATTTTTTTTGAGAAAATACTATAATCTTGGAGGAATGTTTTTCTTTTCCTTTTGTAGTGCTACCTCTTTATGGTTTATATTCTTTATTCTTAGTTATTTCTCTACTCAAAACTTAGAATTTATATTACTTTTTTGAAAAACTGCTTATTATCTTTCTATAATAAGTTTGTATAGTTTTTTATGATTTTTACTTTATTTTGATAGAAAAAGACAAAGTATTCAAAGCGTGACTCTTGTAGCTTTTTGGGCAATATCATTTTTATTAGGGTATTTTTATATATATACATGATCTATTATAGATGGATTATATTTTGATTCTGGACTTCAAGATTGGTATGAAAATCCATGAAAGCTATACTTAGTACATGTTATATTAAGCCTGTTATTTATTCCATTATCTATAGTCCTTTGAATATATAGATTTAAAAATGTTTCCTCAATAGATAAAAAGAGGTTACAGTATATATTTGTGTGAATGTTAATTTTTATCTTATGTTGCTTCCTATTTCTTCTCATATTACCTATGACGTGAGTAAGATGACAAACTGATAGGTATATTTCTTTCTTTTTTCTTCCATTTATTATCTGAGTATTTTATTCAATACGAAGATATGACTTCCTAGATTTTAAAATCACTTTTATGAATGTGATTTTATTTACATATTCTTTTCTAGTATCATTCTTTCTGGTGAAAATTATTCGTAAGTATACTACTTTACTACATGAAGATTTTCGTACTTATTGGGGAGTTTCTGAATCATGACTTTTTGTAGAATTAGCTATCGGGATATGAAGCTTTATGCTTATTTTTTATATCTCTCGAAAAAAACTCTCTACCTTTTTTACTCAAACTGTATTCAATGAGAAAATTGAATATATGAAGACTAAAATACCATTTATCTTAAATATAAAAGATTTAAATAAGTTTTTGAAAAATGAATTTTCAGATAATTTTCATATAGAAGGTGCCGAATTAAAGATGTCTGATGTAGGAATAAATAAAAAAATCATGAAATTCTTTAAAAAAAGGAATGCGTGAAATTTTATTATGAATGATATTGTTTTTAAAGAAGAAAATAAAAATCTTTTATGAAAATTACGAAAAGATTTAGATGAAATTGATATTAATATATATTTATTGTTTCCATTAAAATCAACTTCATGAGAAGTAATTGGGATTTTCGAAATTTGATCAAAACCATTAAAAGATCCGTTTCTGACATCAGAGTTTCGAAGTTTACAATCTTTCGCAAGCTTTTTGAGCTCTCATTTAAAATATATTGAAATATATAGTCAAATACAAGAATTGACTTTAAGTCTAGATAAAAAAGTAGATGAGAAGACTATTGAATATAATATCCTACTTAACAAACAAAAAGAATTTATAGCTTATGTATGACATGAAATCAAGAATCCTATCACAAATGCTTTGTTCTTGACTGATACTTTAAAAGAGGCTACACAAGAGCAAAATAATAATGATATAAAAGAAGATACAAGTATTCTGTATGATGAATTAGTAAAAGTATCTAAACTTGTAAAACATATATTTTCAGCTGAAAAATTTGATTTAGATAAAGTAGAACTATACACAGCAGAGATAAATTTGAGTCAATTCTTCTTAGACGAAATACAAGGATTTAAATATAAATTTCCAAATATTGAATTTATTGATGATATTGAATTATGAATCCTAAAAGATATCGATGAAACTCAATTCCGTCAGGTAATTCAAAATCTTATTAATAATGCAATTAAGTTTATAAATAGTTCTTCTCCAAAAATTTCTATCTCTCTACATAAATCATGAGATAAGATTAAAATATCAATTCATGATAATTGAAAAGGTTTTCATGGAATTGATGTTTCGGAAGTGTTTGGAAAATACGCAACATGATGATGAAATGCAATTGGATTGGGGATGGGGCTTTATCTTTGTAAGAAGATAGTAGAACTTCATGGAGGAAAGATTGCAGCTTGAAACTCAAAAATATTTGCTTGAGCATGTTTTTGTATTGAAATATAAATTATGAATATACTTATTATTGAAGACAATGAGGGTCTTGCGCATAATATTCGCGACGCTTTTTTAGATAATAAGTTCGCAAATAGAGTACAAGTACTATATTCTTATGATGAATATTTGAATATCTGTATAAATAGTAACTCCTATGATATTATATTACTTGATATTTTTTTAAGAACATCAGGAAAAAAAACAGGATTAGATATATTAGATGGTATACGAAAAAATAATAAAACTATTCCAATTATTATGATTAGTAGCCATTGTGAATATTCTTT
>CALHAQ010000021.1 GCA_937931775.1 uncultured Candidatus Altimarinota bacterium
AAACTCTATTACCTTATCTAATTCTTCCTCATCGAATTCTGGCCATTTCTTATCAGTAAAATAGTATTCACTATAGGCACTATCATAGAGAAGAAAACCTGAATGTCGCTTGTCACCTCAGGTCCTTATTATAACATCTGGAACAGGCAAAGCAGCTGTATCTAAATATTTTCTAAACTCTCACTGTGATAATGTATCTGGATTTATTCACTCTCTGATTATTTTTTTTGTGGCCCTTACTATCTCATCTTGTCATCCATATATAAGAGCAATTGTCAGAGTAATTCCAGTGTTATCTTTCGTTTTAGAAATAACTCTGCTGAGTACTTCTTGAGACTCAGGAGGAAGACGAGAAATATCACCAATAACATTAAAGATCAGAGATTCTACCTGCATTTTCTCTAAGTATCATTCAATAGAATTTACAAGTTTAATTATACCCTGTACTTCATCATCAGAACGCTTTTCTAAATTTTCTGTAGAGAGAGCCCAAAGAGTGAGATGCGAAATTCCTTTTTCACTTACAAGCTCAGTAATATTTACAACATTATCAGCTCAAGATTTATGTCACGCAATAGCGGGAAGAAATCTTGCCTTTGCCCAGCGACGATTACCATCCATTATTATAGCTAAATGCTTCATTATATTTTTATATATACAAGTAAATTACCCTAAAATCAGTTTATCAGGATTTGCAAGAGTATGAAATTTCTTTTTTGTTTTCATTAGCTGCTTATAATTTCCACTTTCTACTATTTTCCCATTTTCGAGCATAAATATAGTATCAACATGCTGAATCGTAGAGAGTCTATGAGCTATAATAAGACTGGTTTTTCACTTCATGAGCTTTTTAAGTGCTTTTTCTATCTTTCTCTCTGTGGTATTATCCAGAGCTGAAGTAGCCTCGTCAAGTATCAATATTTCAGGGTTTTTCAGAAAGAGTCTTGCGATAGATATTCTTTGCTTCTCTCATCCTGATAGCTTGAGTCCTCTTTCTCCTATAACTGTTTTCATGTTATTCTCGAGGTCGAACACAAAGTGCGCTTCAGCATTTTTCAGGGCTGTTACTATTTCTTTTTTAGTAGCATTTGGTTTTGCAAATTTTAAGTTTTCTTCAATAGAGAGATTAAAGAGACTATTATCCTGAGAAACAACACCTATATGGCTTCGCAGGGAAGATTTCTTAATCTGAGATATATCTTGACCGTCCAGGGTAATAAGACCTGAGTCTATATCCCAAAATCTTAAAATAAGATTTATGATGGTAGACTTTCCTGCTCCAGTGTTTCAGACAAGCGCAATTTTACTTCAGGACTCAATATCTATATTTATATTATTTAATATATTTTTTCATTCTAAATATCAAAATGAAACATTTTTGAATGATATATTTCACTTTGGATTCTTTATACTTTTTCCCTTATCAATATCTTCGTGGTCAATATCATCAAACTCTTCATGCATTATTTCAACTGCAGTGAGATACTTTTGAAACTGTCTCAATTGATCAAATATAAAACTCAGTGGAAAGTATATCCATCCAATATAGGAAAAGAATAAAAATAGAGTAGCGAAGTCAATCTCTCAAAGCGTAATAAGATAGAATCCAACTGCAATAACAATTATTCTCGATACAATAACAACGGCAGCTGTATATCAGTGTCAGAGGCTCCATCACATGTTCACTCTCAATTGTTTTTTGAAAGAGTCTTCAAATATTTTCTCCATTTTCTTGTAAAACACCTTTTCTAAATTCAGAATTTTTGTCAGTCAAAAGTTACTCAGGCCATTTCAGAGAATTCAAAATCAATGAATATACTGTTCATCGAGCTTTTTCTGTGTAGGAGCTACTCGCTTATAAATAAACAAACCTATTCATACAGCAACTGGTACGAGAATAAGTGTCGCTACTGCCATCTTCCAATTGATAACAAAAAGAATAATAGTAATAAATATTACTTGAGTGATGCTTCTAAGTACTCATAATAGTAAAGAATATAAAAAGAATAACTGATTTTCGGTTCCTCTGTCTAGGATTTTATACATTCATCCTACTTGTTTTGATAGGTAGTGCCCAAAAGTCATTTTTGAGATCCTTCGTGCATAGTGAAGACTTTGGTCATGATAATTTTTTATAATAGTTTTCGCAAGGAAGAAATAGTCAAAAAGGTAGGAAAGAATAATAAATACCACTGCAAATCCTCCCCAGAACAAAGATAAAAGAATAATATATGACATATCAATTTCTCAAGTAGCAATATATATCTCTATTGCTTTGATAAATTCTGTAAATATAAGTGGTTCAATAGTTCCAAGAGCACCAATAAGCACACCAAAAAGCACAACTCACAAAAATTTTATCTTTCATGTAGAGCTAATATAATTTTTAAAAATTTTTACAACTGTAGGATTCATGGACAATTGAATATTAAACAACCATTTTATCTTCTTCTGAGAGCTCTTCTCTTTTTATATATTCACTAAGAGTTGCATGTTTATGAAATTCATAGAGAAGTGGTGAGGCAATAAATATTGATGAAAAAGTACCTACTATGGTACCAAAAAGCATGGTAAGAGTAAAGCCAGATATACTATCAGGACCAAGCAAGAGAATACATAGTAAAACAAAAGCAAGAGTGAGACTGGTATAAATACTACGCGTGAGGGATTCTGATATTGAAAGTTCAATAATCTCTTTAATATTTTTTCACTTTCACCCAAATGACATAAGATTTGAACGAATACGGTCGAAGATGACAATCGTATCATTTATGGAATATCCTAGTATCGTGAGAAGCGCTGTAATAAAAAAAGTATCTATTTGAAATTGTGGAAAAAATCACGATGCAAATATATATAAACCAGAGGATATGACGACATCATGGAAAAGAGTCACAATAGTAATCCCTGCGAAACTGAGTGAAGAAATACCAACTGCAGCACCAGAAAAAGCGTAAGCAATATATATAGCAATAGCTACTATCGCAAGAAAAAGAGTAAGTTTAGCAGTTTGTTTAATATAATCACCAAAACTGGCTCCAATATTTGTATATCTTGAAAGAGTAATATTTCAAAATTCTTTCAGATTTGTTTCCATTTCATCGCGAAATGCTACTTTATGCATTTCTAAATCTTTTTCGTTAATATTTTTATTAAATCCAGCTTCTATTATGAAAATATCTTCACCTGTTATTTTATAGCTACTTACTGAGTTTATAACGCTCTCTCAGATATTTCTATGATCAGCTAGAGTTTCTGCCTCAGTCTGTATTTGTGCTAGATCATATGTATAATCAGAGTAAGAAAATTCTAACTGTGTTCCTCCGGTCATATCTATTCATAGATTCAGATTTCAAAAAAGTATTACTCATAAAGACAGAGTAAATATTACCCCAGAAATAATAAAATATATAAACCTATTTTCTATTGGATTAATTTTCATAACAGTGATAATAATTAAATAATGAATATAGGACGAAGTGTACAGAAAAAATTCTACAAAACAAAATAAACTTGCAGCAAACGCGCACCTGCATACAATTGGCACATTCTTAATGCAACTACATGAAAAAACTCATTCATTATACCATAATTGGGCTACTAACATTAATGTTTATATTTCTGATTGTAACCCTTTTCAAACCAAGTATATTAGAGCCAATAATAGAATGGATAAAATTCCAAATAGAGTCGCTTGGAAAATGGAACTATCTTCTCGCTTTTGTCTCTGCTCTCGCAGAATCTCTCCCAATAATTGGTACAATCATCCCAGGACAAGTCGTAATGATGTCTGTAGGTGGTTTTTACGGAGGTACATGACTAGTACAATTTACATGAGTTCTCATATTTGCGATTATTTGATCAGTTATATCAAACGCTATATGATACTTCCTTGGAAAATATTATGGAGAGAGTTTTTTTGAAAACTACGGAGTATGGGTAGGAATAGAAAAAACTGAACTAAAGTATTTGAAAAAATGAGTAAATACTTGGGGAGCATGGGGAATCATACTTTCTAAATTTCATCCACACTTTAGGGCATTTCTCCCATTTATTGCTGGGAGTATGGGTTTCAAGCAAGTACGATTTTGGGTATTCAACATCATTGCTTCTACTCTTTGGGCAACTATATTCATCACTATAGGAATATTTTTTGCTGAATACTACAT
>CALHAQ010000022.1 GCA_937931775.1 uncultured Candidatus Altimarinota bacterium
AATATAAGTCTATAGGAAATGAAGTTTTATGTAAATAGAAAATAACTCTTTGAAATAAATAATAAAGAAGTCAAACAATGTTTTGACTTTTTATTTTTGAAAGTTATATTTATGTAAAATACAGTCTGTATGATACACTAATTAAACTTTTGTCTCGATGCTAAATACATCAAATATTAATTCATTAACAGTTCATTCAGATATATCTTTTGATGATATACTTGATTTTACCAGCCTGGAAGAATTTCAAGAATTTACAGCTCCACCAGTAAATCCTAATTTTCATATTCATGCACTTTGATGACTAGGAACATATTCATCTATTGTTGCATACAGGGTTGGACAAATGATCTCGGATGCTCAAGATGACTTTAAAAGTCGTAAAACTACAAATGATAAAGAATCTTTCATCCAACCACAAGTAATTTTTCGTGATACAAATATTCAAACTATTAATCAAAAATTTAATGCATCATCTGTAGGTGTAATCCCGATCGCTAATACTTTTTGAAATATTGTCCGTCAATTAATGTGAGCCCTTTTAAATCAAGAAAAACAAGGAAGAGAACTCCATGTGTTATGATTTACTGCCTTAGATATTCATCACAGACTTGCATGTAAAGCAGGAACAAGAAACATAAAGAAGAAGTCTATACATACTCACCCTCAAGCTCATGATCAATGTATTAAAAGTCTGATTCAAAAATGATGTGTAGAAACAATAGAGGTTAAAGAAGGTAAAAAACATCTAGAAGCTTGAGAGGCTATGATATGCAAGGCAAAGGACTGGAAGGACTATCAAGATAAATGATATTTAGTTCTCCATCGTTCTTTTCAAGATGAGGAAAGAAAACAAGATAAATACACTATTTTTACCTGTGAATCCTGAAAAGATGTAAAAATCAGAAAAGTTTTCTGAACTACTGAGGCTATCGAACAATGTAGAGGAAATATTATTTCTGTTTTTGATACAATAAAGCGAATTCCAGAAGACTCTACAAATAGTCATATTCCACATCTGCAAGACGATCAAGCAGTAATATGTTCTCGAGAGTCAGCAATTCTTTCTGGTTTAGAGTTTATAGATGATGGTCTTTTTGGCCCAGAGGAAAATGAAACACTTTTTATGGTACTGTGAGAATGAGATAATGTAAGAAATACTCCATGACTTATAAAGTGACTCTCACATAATAGAAAAATTTTAATATTTCCATATGGAGACAAGAAAACCAGGCAAGATGTAACAAGAATTTTAGACAAGGAAGGTATAAGATTAGATTTTTCAAGGAAGGAAGCATATAGACCAGGAATAAAAGTTTTTTCTTGAATCACTAAATCTCATATACCTCCTCATATTAAGAAAAAAATTTCTCAGGATACAAATGTTAAAATAACAGTAATGTAAATCAGTAAAATAAATTTATGACAAACACATCAACCATAGGATTTCTATGACCTGAAAAACAAACTTGGGGTTGGGCTACAGCTAAAGAAATAATTCATCAATTACAGATTGATTGTAAAATGGTAGCAGAACCAAGTCAACCTCAGTTATTGTTAGATATCTTAAAGTGAACTTCTGAACATGCTGCTGCTGTAATTGCTTACAGTAATAACCTTGGTCCTGAGGGGGTTACAGATATACTGAGAAATATTACTAAATTTACAAGAACGGATACAGGCTGAAAACAAAGATTAGATCCCAATCAAGTAATTGCTTTTGCTCAAACAAGTATAAAACAATGCTTAATAGGAGTTCCAGGTGCAGACATTTCTAATATTTCAACATTATATGCACATAAAGAGTCACGTAATCAGACAAACTCATGGGCTGATAATCACCTAAGAGAAGGGTATGAAGTAATAGTATCTGACTCTAATGGAGCTGCTGTAAATGATGCATTAGCTGGAAAAGACCCTACAATCGCTGCGATTGGACCTGCTTTTGCTGTAGAAGATAAGAATTACGTTCTTAGGAAGGGGATTGATAATAATTCGAATAGTGAGACAAGTTTTGCTCTTATAAGGAATCCAAATAAAGAACTTATAGTTCCTAGGAGGCATCGTCATAATGGTGATTTTTGCACACGAATATATGGAAAGATTGATCCTCTTCATGGAGGACAAGTACTTTTCCCTGCTGCAATTGCTGCTCATGGCTTTATTCCATACTCTCAGCGTACAACAAATTCTCCTGCAAGTTGAATGTCGGTGAAAGGAGAAGATATAGTATCTGATTCAGAAGAAAAACTAGATAGATTAATCAAAAATATGCAAGAGTGATACCCTAGTTTAAAACTTACTATAGAAAGTGATGATTTTGAGACAGTAACTATGCAATGAATGAGAGGTGGAGTTCCAGAGTTTAATCATCTCTGACCAGCCCCACTTATATATGTACGATAGTTATAGTTTAATAACTATTACTAAGAACTATCTGAATAATCTTTGCGTACTTTTCGATAAATTCATTTTCAAATACTTCGAGTTTCTTGTCAGATTTTGCGTAGAGAGAGAGACTTCCAATGAGTTCTCAGTTTGATTTGAGGGGAATAAGTAGAAGAGAACTCAGACCATTCTTTCGAGCGAGAGAGATAGACTGATAGAGAAGCTCTTTGTTTATATCCATGATTTTGAGAGGTCCTCCACTATGGAAGGCTTTTTTTGCGAGAGAATTATTATATTTAATCACACTTTTTCCTTCCCATCATTCACTAAATCAGAAATTTGATACGAGTTTGAGTTTTTTACTTTTTTTATCATAGAGCCTGAGAGCACATGCATCTACTCTTGTGAGCATGATGACAGATGTCACGATAAAATCTCCAATACTTTTTGTATCATAGTGGTAGGTTTCAGAGATCTCTAAAAGATCAAATATATAATCAGATTGTCTCTTTATAACCCCAATACTTTGATATACTTCTCTGATTTTTTTATATTTTGATTCTATCTCTTCTTCTATTTTTCTATGATCAGTAATATCTCGACATATGAGGAGATAAGAAATAATATTCTTCTTTTTTTCATCGAGAATAGGAGTTTGGGTCATAGATATATCAAGCTTATTTTTGTTTTTATGAGAACCTTTTAACTCATATTTATTAATACCATCTGAGTCCTCGATGATACTCTTTACATCCTTTTTCGAAAATATAAGATTGATATTTTTGTTAATTGCTTCATCGTGTTTCATTCCAAAAATCATTTGTGTTCCTTTGTTCCAGAAGGTTATTTTCCCCTCTGTGTCACATATGATGATTCCATCTGTTGAAAATTGTACGGCATTATAGAGTACTTTTTCATTTTCTTCCTTGGCCTTCATTTCTCTTAGATCTGTCATTATTCCGATAGTTCCTCCTCCTGGAATAGGTGTTCCATTGAGATTTACTGGAATAGCATTTCCAAGTTTCGTAACAATAGTAATATCATAGTTTGAGCTTTTTCATTTTTTTCTCTCCCGCTCGTTCACATGTTTTACTTTTTTCTGACTTGCTTCATCGAGAAAATTATTTGCTGGTTTTCCTACTATCTCACTACTTTTCATCCCTAGGAGATTACAGAGTTTTGGATTTGCGTAGGTTGCATTTTCATCAGCATCTGTCATACACACAGCCTCATCCATATGCTCGATAAGATTTCTATAGATTTGTTCCTGCCTGTCTATTCTTCTCATATCTGTCATGATACCTATAGTTCCTCCTTCTGGGAGAGGAGTTCCGTTGAGTGTTACAGGTATTCGCTGCTTAGACTTTGATATAAGAGTGATAGCATAACTTGAGCTTTGTCCTTCTTGTCTTTCCGTTGCATCTATTTGTTCTACAAGTCGTTTACTTTTTGGTCCTAAAAAATTTACTGCAGGTTTTCCGATAATCTCAGATTCATCTTTTTCTAGGAGTTCACAGAGCTTAGGATTTGCGTATATAGCAATACCATTTTCGTCAGTCATACATACAGCTTCGGCCATATGTTGCATGAGTCGGCTATATATTGCATGGTTCATCATAATTTCTTTTTACGTAGTTATAATTTCAATAGAATCAAAGTTTCTCATAGTATAGTTCATCTGCTGTTTGTGATCGTTTACTAGAGCATAGCGAGCCTTTTTTGGGAGACTACTATGTATTTTATGAGCAAAATCTCTTGCAGTACTTCCTCGAAGGAGTCTGAGAATATCTCATCCTGGAGTCAGACAGTATACATATGGACTCTTTATAATAGAATGAGAAACTTGCTCCATATGAGAGAGAAGCTTTTTTTCTTTTTCTGTGACCATAGTCGATGATTTATCTCTTGCATAGAGAAAGTGAGCTGCAATACCAGATTCAGCAATTTCATCCATTGCTTTCGTTCGGATTTGTACTTCTATCGCTATGTCTAAATCATCGAGAACTCATAGTAGCCCTGTATGGAGTGACTGATACCCGTTAATTTTGGGAATGCTCACATAGTCTTTATATCTTTGAGGGAGTGGAATAAACTGATCATGAAGCACTCAGAGTACATCAAAACAGCTTTCACTTTTTCAGCTGGTGATGATACGAAAGGCAAATATATCTCCAAGGGTGAATACATTTTTTATCTTTTTCTTCTGACATTTTTTATGGATAGAAAGTATATTTTTATACCTTCCTTTAAATTCTACTTTTATTCATTGCTGCTGGAGTTTAGTAGCAAATATATTTCGAATCTTTTCAATTATTTTCTCTGATTTTTTTTGATAGATTTCTAACTGCTTTGAAAGCTTTTTGTATTCCTCTGGATCAGTAATACTAAAACACAGATCATCAAGCTCAAGTTTATCCTCATAGAGACCAAATCTCTCACAGAGAAATGAAAATACATAGAGATATCTTCGAGCGAGTCTCTTTCTTCGAGGGTTTTCTAAGTCTGCAAGTTCACTTTTGATCTTACGCACTACAGATATAAATTTTTCAGGATCTAGGGCAAATTCATTGAGGAAATACTCAGTGAGCAGGGCATTGTTTTGTTTACTGCGGTTCATACTGTAGAGCAGATGCATCACATCAGATGTATCTTGCCTACTTCCATTACTCGTATGTTGATTGTAGTATTCCAAATGCAAAACATAAAAAAATATACCCTATATACTAGATATTTTCTCAGAAAAATCAAGCATTAAAAAAACTCTTTTAACGTGGTAAAAGAGTTGAAAATTTAAACGCAAAAGCACCCGACTAAAAAGCCGGGTACCTTCAATAATGTTACCCGCTGCGAAACGGGTGGAGCAACCGGAGTTGCTCTATGCGTTCACGCGGATTAACCTTCGAAACGACCATGCTGCTGACGACCGCGACCGCGGGCATCAACTTTGTGAACATGACGGAAGGACTTCTGGCCACCGGTTTGGAAATCGTCGCGACCCTGGAAATGGCTCTGAGCAACATTGGCAACGCGATGAGTTTGAACACCACCGGAAATCAGCGATTCGTGACCGATAATGCCGGCTGTCGCAGCTGTGCTTGCCATACCATTGAACGTAGCATCTTCGCCGTTTTCGAAAGCAGCCATGCGTGCAGAACTCGTTGGGTCATCCGTGGTTGAGCCAGAGGCACGTTCCATGAAATTTCCCGGACCAACACCAGCAAGCACAGTTGTACGGCTTTCAAATACACGCCCGATATCAGCAGCAGCAGAGGCAGCGAATGATGTCGCGTGCAGCGACAAAGTAGTCATCAGTTTTTTCAACATAAGGATTCTCCTTCAAGATTAAACTCCACAGACATAGTCTGGAAGCATCCCCACCTGGGGACTTAGTACAGACATGTTGAAGTGCCTGTGTCTACTAATCTACGAAAAGCTTACATCTTGTCAAATCTTTTCTATATACTATAAAATATATTAATTATTTGTGAAGTATTTAATGCTCTTAAAATAGCGAATAATGGGCTTGAAAAAAATAGAGAAAAAAGTACTCTGAGTGATATGGAAAAACAATTGCAACACATACTGCAGCAGCAATTCTGACTCGAGAGCTTTCGTGATGGGCAAGAGGAAATTATTAGCTCTATTTGCGAGGGAAATGATACTCTGGTATTCATGCCGACTGGATGAGGGAAGTCTCTGACATATCAGTTGCCCGGAATGGTGAGAGAGGGGATAGCTATTGTTGTCTCTCCCCTTATCTCCCTCATGAAAGATCAAGTAGATGCTCTGAGAGAGCTCTGAGTCCGGTCTGAGCTTATAAACTCTACTCTTTCGTGAGCTGAGCGATCAGAGATTATGCATGAGCTGAGATATTATGATAGCAGTGATAGTGAGGCTATAAAATTTCTCTATATAGCTCCTGAACGTCTCAATTCTAGTGAATTCATGGGGATTCTCAAAACAGTGAAAATAGCTCTCGTGGCTATAGATGAAGCGCATTGTATCTCTCAGTGGGGGCATGATTTTCGTCCGAGCTATATGAAAATAAAAGGTTTTATAGAGGGGCTGAAACTATGATGAGAGTTTCCAGTAGTCGGACTCACGGCAACCGCAACTCCAAAAGTGCGAGTAGATATTGTAGAGCGACTCTGACTGTGAAAACATGAGAGCTTCATAACTGGATTTGATCGAAAAAATATTATATTAGTTGTGAGAGAGGTCTCTGAGAAATCTGAAAAACAAGCAAAAACTCTAGAAATAATTAATAAAACTCCTGGAACGGGGATTATTTATTGCTCGAGTCGAAAACATGTCATTGAACTCAGTGAATATCTGATATCTAAATGAGTAAAAACAGGGGTATACAAGTGAGATCTATCTGCAGATGTTAGAGAGCAGGAACAAAATAAATTTATGAATGATGAGTATAAAGTGATGGTTGCTACCAATGCGTTTGGTATGTGAATCGATAAGAAAGATATCAGATTTGTAGTACATTATAATCTCCCAGGAAGTATTGAGAATTACTATCAAGAAGTATGAAGAGCAGGTCGTGACGGGAAGATGAGTTATGGTATCGTACTTGCCAGCTATGGAGATACGAAAATTCAAGAGTTTTTTATTGATAATACCTATCCAGAAAAAAAACAGGTATTAGACTTTTATGACTACTTATATAAAGAGTTTAAACTCTGAGAATGAAAGGCTCATAGAGTTGCAAAGACGTATTATGCTATGGCATCTGAGTCAGGAGTAGGAACTGACATGATAGTCGGAGCTATTATAAAAATACTCGAAAAGTATAATATTCTGCGCAGAGGACTCGAGGCAAGCGATAATGAATCAGATTTTCGTGGGAGAGGACTCACACTCCTGCAAGAAAAAAGACAACACGCACATATACTCATAGATTGGAAACGTCAGGACCTTCTCAAAGATGAATCATATTTCAAACTGGAACAAATTAAGAGGTTATTATTTTATCCTGGATGTCGCAAGAAATTTATTCTTGAATACTTTGGAGATGAAGAGGACCTAAAAAACCTACAAGCAAATTGTAAACTCTGTGATTATTGTCTCGAATCTGGGAATGTTTCTGATGAAGATAAAAAGAAATTTCTTCCAAGTAGCAGCTACGCAGTTGTGCTGGAAACGGTAAAAAAATACAATGAAAAATTTGGTATTTCTCTTCTTGCAAAAGTGTTGAATGGGAGTAGTGAAGCTAGAATATCTCAATGGCATCTCGATGATTATGACCATTATGGGGTATTTTCTGATATGACGCTAGATATGGTTACGGCCTTGTTTGAAGCGCTGCTCATGGAGGATTTTTTATTCAAGACAGATGGTAAATACCCATGTATTTGAATTACAGAGTATGGGTGAGCTGCACTCTATAAAAATGTACACATAACGCAAAATATAGTAGATCTCAACTCCTACGTGATGCAGAAAGTAAAAAACTCTACGAAAAAAGGATGAAAAACGGTATCAAAAATCCCAGGAAAAAAGTCCCCCAAAAGACAAACGTACCAAGATACACTTATTTTATACAATCAAGATAAGAGTGTCAGTGATATATCCAAAGAGCGTGGACTCTGAGTGCAAACTATCGAGGGACATATTACTCACTTATACCTACAAGGAGAAATATCTCTTATGAAAATAATAGGTATGGTAGATCTCACAAAAGCAAAGGCCATAAAATCTGTTTTAGAGTCAGATACCATTTTAGAAAATATAGAGCTTCGTCCCATAAAAGATAAGTTAGAAGAGCAGGGAAATAAAGATATTAGCTATTTTGAAATTAAACTGGCTCTTGCTATGATAGAAAAAGGAGATTTATAAAAAATAACATATGAAACTACTATTTTTACTTCCTCCATCAGAGGGAAAAAATTCTTGATGAAATCCTGGAAAGGCTGACCTGAGTTTTGATTTTGTATTGCCCCTTGATATAGCAAGCAGCGCAACTCAAAAAGATCTTAAATGCGCTGGAAAAAGATATCAGCAGGGTATAGAGCTCAATCAAGACTTAGAAAAATCTATGCTTCTAGCAGCAATCTCTCGCTATAGCTGAGTTATGTATAATGCTATAGATTATGAGAGAATGTGAGAGTGAGCAAGAAAGTATTTTGAAGAGAATTTTCTGATGCTTTCAGGTATGTACGGCTTACTCAGACCGCGAGATATTATAGGAAATTACAAACTCCCGATTGAAACAAAATGACTCTATAAATTTTGGTGAGACCAGATTAGCACAAGTTTGAATAAGCTTGAAGCTGATTATATTATAGATATGCTTCCTGGATCATATACTAAGATGGTGAATTGGAAGCTTATAGATTCTCAGATTATAAGAATAAATTTCTTGCATAACAAAGGCTGAGAACTCAAGAAGATTTCACACGGAGTGAAGAAAATAAAAGGAGAATATATAAAAAATATCTGTGAAATAGGAATAAATAACATAGAAAAACTTCCTGGAGAAAAGGTGCAAATCTCAGAAAATGAGTATCATATTAATATCATTTCATAAAAACCGTATAGTGAAAAAACTCAAGAAATATATCTGAAAAATAAGAAAAAAGCTTCTCACACCATTGAGCTCAAAGATGTGTAAGATTGTTTTTTCTCTATTTATTTCTTTCTCAGTACTGGCTTATATATTCTTAGTTATATTTGCCCAATCTATAGAAACACTTATTACTTTTCCATGAACAAAGATAAATCTCAAAGAACTTACAAACCATCCTGCAGGTATTATTAATGCAGAATTTTATGATATTCCTTCTAGTAGTGGGAATAATATTCATGGATTATTTGTAGATAATAATGCTGCTAAAACAGTGTATTACTTTCATGGAAATGGTGCTCCTATGGATCATTTTTATACTGAGATGCGCTATATAGTTGATCTAGGATATAATCTGATAAGTTATGATTTTCCAGGATATGGGAAGAGTACTGGAGATCCTACTCAATTAGAGGTTTTAAACTTTTCTCATGAATTCCTAAAAGCCATGAAGTCTGAAAACAATATTCAAAATGAAGATCTTATTATATGGGGATATAGTATAGGAACAGCAGTAGCTATAGATCTAGCTAAAGATATTGAGTTTGATAAGCTAGTTTTATTTGCTCCTCTTGCATCAAGATATGATATGTCACAAAAAATATTTGGTTTTCCGATTCAAAAGTTATTTTTTAGAAAGAATTCATATATTTCAAAAGAGACTATTAAACATATTCCAAACCCTACTCTGATAGTACATGGTAATAAAGACATTGTCGTCCCTTTTCAACAATGAAAAACAGTATTTGAAAATTCTCTAGCAGAAGAGAAGTATTTTATTGAAATAGATGGTTTTTGACACTCTCTTATTACAGAAAGATATGGAGAAGTGCTTGCTGACTCTCTAAAGAGTTTTTTATGAAATCAAAAACTTGAGAGCACAGAAACATTTCTTAGCAAAGAAATAGCATCAAAGCTCCTTTCAAAATTCCAAGCAAATTCTTATTTGAGAATGTTGAACTTGAGTCAAGATGATTCATATACAAAGTATGTTGATCCAAAAATATCATTCACTGAATTATGATATATACCGGAAGATTTGAGGAGTTTAGAAAGAGAGTTTATTATAGACACCAAAGGAAATGCTCAAATGCGTGAAAAGGCTGCAGAAGCTTTTGAAAAAATGGCTGAAAAATTTTACACAGATATTTGAAAAAAAATGGTAGTGGTAAGTAGTTACAGAAGCTACAATTATCAATCATGAATAAAAGCTCGATGATGTCCTGATAACCTTTGTGCACGGGCAGGACATTCAGAGCATCAGTCATGACTAGCAATAGACCTTTGGTCTGCATCGACTCAGTCGTACTGGACTTCTTCGAAGACTCTTTCATCATATTATGATTGGCTTATGGAAAATGCTCATAGTTTTTGATTTCATAACCCTTATCAGAATGGGACAGATATCGATGGATACGAAATAGAACCATGGCATTGGAGATATCTTTGAGAAAAGTTTGCAACTTATCTTCATGACCATGAAATTACTTTTGCTCAGTACTATTATGGAAAGAGTAGGGGATAAAAAAAGAACTCTTTAGAGTTCTTTTTTATGTGACTTTTTTTTCTTCTTCGATATGAACTTCTTTTTCTACTTCATCCTCTATTTCTTTTTGTAGGAGGATTTGAGTAAGAAGCTTTTTCTTGTTTTTCTTTTCTTTTTTTTCTATCTTATATCTATGACTCACAATGATACATGGAAATATAATAAATATACAAAGAAGTACCGTAATAATTACTCATATAAGTAAGAGTATATCAATACTATTCATAGAGCTTAAATGAGATACACTTTCTAGTACCTCATCAGAGTTTTTGTATATGTAGCTAAATCCTATCATGTTATTCTACAGAAATTAATTCACCAGTAAGCACGAGTCTATTGAGTGTGGTACCAATAGGCCAACATGTCATGAGTGTAAGTTTTGACTTATCTTTTCCATTATTTTTTAACACAGAAACATCACCAGGAGATATTACATTTTTTGTTCGAATCTTGTAAGTATGCTTCTCTTGCCCGTAGTATACAACTACTTCATCATCAAAAGTTACATGATCCAGGAGTGCAAATACGTCATTGTAATCTCACTCCATCCATGGGAAGTTTGATGAATGACCGAAGATAAATGAGTTTCCATCTTCCCCAGGTTTAGCGCTCCCAGGATATCTAATAACCCCATTTTCTAATTCCTCCATGAATATATCATTAAGCTCATCTATTCATTCAACTTGGGTTTGTTTGATATCTATGAGTGGTATATTTTTTCAAATTGTTGGAATTATAATCCTATTCTCATAAGGAGTGATTTCTATAGAAAGATCTATTTCTTGAGAGTTATTTTCTGCTGTGAGTCTTGAAATAGAATGCATGCTTGGAGTATATTCATATTTTTCAGTTTCATTATCTCAGAGTTGTTTAAAAGTATCTACTTCTCCAGCTGCAGAGAGATCTTTATCTTCATCTAGACTGGCTGCAGCTACTGACTGTATAAGAGATTTTTTGGTAATTTCCATTTCTTCGGCATATATGATGCTATATGCGAGATTCCAGTATGCAGAATAGTTTGCTGCTACCATGAGTACTCCAAAAATACATAATGAAGTAGAGAGATATTTTATGAGAAATACAAAACTTGATTTTAAACTATATAAAAATCAGTGAGTTGCTTCTTTTTGTTTTTCAGCAATTTTTATATCCTCTCCTATCTGAACTTCTTCTATTACGAACTCAGAAAAACTTTCTGTTGTATTAGAAGTTTCAGGAATATCAGATTTCTGAGTAATATTTTGTATCTGAGAAGTTTCTTCTAAGAGATCAAAAGCCGCAAGAATGTCTTCGTTTTGTTGCATCTGTATATGTTTTTGTTTGTATTTTTGTTTTTGTATATATATCGTAGCATATTTTCTCTTCTCACGCAAAAATATTTAATCTTGATTTAAGTCTTTTTTTCTTTACTATAGATGCAACTACATACCCCATCGATAAACACCTAAGTTATGCCTAGAAAATACGAAAAAAGCTCAGGTTGAGTCGTATACAGAAGACGCGATGGAAAGACACAAATTTTACTGCTTGAGTGGCTCAACTCACGAAAGCAAGTAGAGCTTGTTATTCCAAAGTGAAAAATCGAAGCTTGAGAGGTTGCAAAAGATACTGCTGTGAGAGAAATCTCAGAAGAAGCAGGAATTCCAATTGACGACCTTGAAATCATCAAATTTGTTACGAAGCTCAGCTATACATATACAGCAGGATATCTCAAAGATAATCCAGTTATAGATAAAGACGTATACCTTTTTATTATTAAATACAATGGAACCCAAAAACCAGTTGTCAGAAAGCAGGAGAGGTTTGTCTGATATAAATGGGTCGATATAGAAAAAGTAAAAGATCTCTCTATACGATTTGACCTGAGTGGAATAATCTATAGAAATAAACCGTTCTTTATATAAAAGTAAAAATTAACCATATATTATGATAGAAATAAGTTATAAAAATACATCTACTATCTGTATAAAAAATGCAGACAAAAAAGAAATCAACTTTGCATTTGAAGACAAGAAAGTATTTCTCGAAGATTTTGATGTATCTCACCCAGGTGAATATGAAAAATCAGGAAACCTCTTAGAGGTAAAAGAGTATACAGATATTCTTTTTTATAAATTTCTCGTAGATGGAAAGCACATGTGTATCATCACTGCAGATGCTTTTGATCTGAAAGAAGAAATAGTAAGTTTCTTTTGAGATGTGGATATACTTATTATTATCGGTACAAAAGATGCAGTAAAAATATTTGAAAATATTGAAGCTAAAGCTGTTATTCCTTATGGAGAAGGAAAGGATATATTCCTCAATACTCTTGGTCAACACCCAGAAGCTCTCAAGGTAGCAAAAATAGGATCTGACCTCGATGGGGATAGAACAGAATTTATCAATCTAGAGGGCTAATGTTTAAGTTTATAGTTTCACGTTTCATATCCAAAGACAGAGCTCTAGATATGCTCTGAGATCATGAGGAGAAGATAACAGAGTTTTCGCAGAAAAATGAGCATCTCTCATCGGTTGTAAAAACTGGATTCAAAATTTGGTCTATATGGAAAGCTCTTATTCTTATATGGTGGTGATTTCTCCTATTTTTGTTTCTGTGAGCATGATATATAGCATATCTTGTAATTTCAAAATTTATATAAAAAACTCTTAGAAATTTCTAAGAGTTTTTATTTAAGAAATAAGTTTTAGGTTGTAATAATTATCAATTGTTGACATACATCTAATATTACTTAATATACACGTTAGATATTAAATAAGTTATATATATGAGTAGTCCAGATAAACAAGAATGGGTAGAAATAAGAGATAATTTTTTTCCAATCACAGAGATATTAACTCCTCTTACAAGTCTTATAATGGAGAATACTTCTAGAAAATTAGTTTTTAATTTAAATGATTTAGACCATCCTAATATAATTCAAAGAGCAGTTGAATTTTCCAAAAATCAAACAGGAGTTCCGTATAATCATGCAATTTTAAAAAAATATATGCCAGATACTCCGAGTGCTGCATATGAGAGACATGTAGATCCAAAATCTGTGAGTAATGCACCACTTTTTTTATGTACCTTTGATGGAACTGCTACATTTGATATTTGGGATGATGATAATATGAAAACAACTTATGATTCAAAACCTAATAGACTTATGCTTGCAAATGAGCACTTGGATCATAGAGTTTCTCCTCCCACAAACGAATCATGAATTCGCTCTTTATTATTCTTAGGTATAAAAAAATAAAAACTCTTAGAAATTTCTAAGAGTTTTTTAATGCTTTATGGTTCGGGATGTAGGGATCGAACCTACGATGAGGGATTCAGAGTCCCTTGCCTTACCACTTGGCCAATCCCGAATGGAAAATAAAACTGAGAAATCACGAATGACATCTCAGTTTTATTATATGAAAAACTATTTAAGTTCAACAGTTGCTCCAGCTTCTTCAAGTTTAGCTTTGATTTCTTCAGCTTCATCTTTTGATGCTTGTTCTTTCACTGTTCCACCGTTATCAACGATATCTTTCGCTTCTTTCAGTCCAAGACCAGTAATTTCTTTAACTACTTTAATTACTGCGATCTTTTGACCACCAGCAGCAGTAAGTACTACATCAAATGCAGATGGACCTGCGTCTTCAGCACCACCAGCAGCACCTCCAGCCATCATAACAGGAGCAGCAGCAGATACACCAAACTCTTCTTCCATAGCAGTTACAAGATCGTTAAGTTCAACGATTGTAAGTTCTTTTACTAAGTCCATTACCTTAGCAGCGTTTTTTGATAATTCAGCCATTTTGTAGGGAGATTATAAAAATAAAAATTAATTCTTGTAGAAATTTTGTTCAATATCCCTGTTAGGGAAGTATCTCCATTTTTGAGATACTGAATACAGCTCTACAAGCTCTAGTTATAAACTAGTGATATTTCCTGAGAATCTCTCAGGAAATATATACTAAGCTATAATTATGCAGCTTTCTCTTCTTCTTTTTTCTCTTCAGCATGAGCTTCAGGAGCTTTTTCTTCAGTTTTAGGGGCTTCCTCAGTCTTCACTTCTTCAGCAGGAGCAGCTTCTTCTTTTTTCTCTTCAACTTTTGGAGCTTCTTCTTTTGCTTCAGCAGGAGCAGCTTCACCATCTAGTTCAGAAACCTTAGTTTTACCAGTAGATTCAACCTCTTTAGCAGCAGCATCAAACCATCTTGCAAGTCCTGATAGAGGAGATTGCATAGACCCAACAAGTCTCCCAAGAAGTGTTTCTCTTGATGGCATAGCAGCTATAGTCTTTGTCGTTTCGTTATCATTGAGCTCACCTTCAAATATTGAGATAGCCCAAGAGACTTTTTCTCCTTTTGTACTTTTCACAAGATCATTCACCTTTCCAAGACCAGCTACTGCATCATCATTGCTACATACAGCTCCTATTTGACCAGGAAGATCACTCAGATCTACCTCGATATCAAGAGCATCTTTTAGAGCTCTCTTAATAAGCGTCTTTTTTGCAAGTGTGTAACTCGCGTTTACCTCTCTCAGAGCATTTCTTAAGTCCCCAAACTCAGCTACTGTGAGTGTGTTTGTAGATGCAAAACCAATAGATTTAGCTTCTTTGAATTTCATCACAAGGTCAGCAAGTATATCAGCTTTTTGTTGTTTTGTAACAGCCATTTTTCTTTTAATAACAAAATATAAGTATCCTTGAATTCATATATAAAAAATCTCTCTTGCGAGAGCAAGAGAGATAATATTAGTGCTTTGAAAAAGTTCTAAATTTTCTCATCTTTCGTCTCGGTAGGTCTTACGCTTCTTAGCCTACGGTCTTAAACAAAAATATGAATACAGGAAAGATTATATGAAATATTATTTTATGTCAAATATTTTTATTCTTAAATCAAACCATATTGTATTAGAGCATCTTTCCATAATAATTCTTTATTGGTATTTAGATGTCATCTTATTATTTTAGTAAGTTTTTGTTGATCTAATACCTTATTTTCAAATATTTTTTCGAACTCTAAAGAATCCTTTTGACTCATTGATTTGAATTTTTTAGTTGAAAAAAATCTTTGTTTTGGTTCACAACATCCATAGCCATCGAATGAAATTCTTTTGATACAAATTTTATCTTTCTTATCTTTGTTGAAATCTATATACACAGAACTATCTAAGCATCCTACTATATAATCTGCCATTCTCGAATTTGGCATATGAGCCATAAAAAAGTTTAGTTCATTCATTTTTATACTGTATTAAGGATTTTTTTACATTTCTCTCTTACGCGTATATAATTTATCTAAATAAATCACTATGTGAGCCTGTTCTACGTAAAATTATTTCATTATCTATCAGTTCGTAAATCAGAAGCCAATCAGGTTCTATATGACATTCCCAATATCATAAGTATTCTCAAACGAGCTTATGGGATTTATATTTTTTAGGAAGTACTGTGTCTGAAACAAGATACTGCAAGGTACTAATAAATTTTTCTTCTGAAACACGTCGTTTTTTTAATCGCTTGTAATCTCTCTTAAAGAGATTTGTTTGAACTATTTTTCTCATTTTATGAATTTAAATCGGTCATAAGGTCGTCAATAGTTTCAAATCTAGGATAAGCAGAAACATCTTCATTGAGAGCTGCTATTGTTTCTTCATTTGGAATCTTGAGATCCAAAGGAAGTCCTCTTTGACGAACAATCTGCGTGTAAAACATACTAATAGCCTGAGATGGTTTAATTCCAAGTTCAGAGAGTATTGCATCTCCTTTACTTTTTAAATCACTATTGATTCGAGAACTAATACGAGCTTCTTTTTGTAGAGTAGTTGCCATAATTATTAGATTAATTAAATATATGTTCATATTGTACACCAATTGGTTATTTTTGTCAAAAAATTATATAAAAAAATCCCAGAATTATTCTGAGACTTTTTATTTATCCTAAATGATTATTTCTTCTTTTTTGCCATTTCTTCCATTTTCTTTTGACGTGCGTAGAATTTATCAACAGCACCAGTCTTAAGAATACGTTTTTCACCAGTATAGTGAGGATGACAGTTTGAGCAGATTTCCACTCTTATTTCTTCGTCTTTTACCGTAGAATCTACAGGGAAAGTGTTTCCACATGAACATACTACTTTTACTTGTTTTGAATCTGGGTGTATACCTGTTTTCATAGTTTCTTGTTTTACTTGCCCGCTTAATACGTAGCAAAAATGTAAGATATTGGTTGGAACGTGTAGCATCTTCGCTTTCGCTCGATGTAACTTTCCTTCCGATTCGCTCTCGCTTATCGCAAGAGAAACTTAATTTTGGAATTTGGTGCCCAGGGCGAGACTCGAACTCGCACGCGTTAAGCACTGGTTTCTAAGACCAGCGTGTCTACCAATTCCACCACCTGGGCTTATAGACTGTATAAGTTTTCATCTAAGACTTTGTCATTCTCAAACCTTTGACTTGAGAGGCATAAATTTCTTTCGACTTGCAGTAAACTGCTCGTCGCAAGGGAAATTTAATTTGGTGGGCAGTGAGGGATTCGAACCCCCGAAGGCGTAGCCAGGGGATTTACAGTCCCCCCCATTTGACCGCTCTGGTAACTGCCCAAAAGTGGAAAACCTCAGCTCTAATTCTTTGCATCTCGGCAGAGAGTGAAAGCTGAGGTTTTCTAGTGTAAGTATTCAATGGAGCCACTTGTCGGAGTTGAACCGACGACCCTTCGCTTACAAGGCGAGCGCTCTACCAACTGAGCTAAAGTGGCTAAGATAACTTAGCGAGACACATCTTATTTTGAATACACCTAAAGTCAAATTTTTTTGCAGTATTTTTTACTTATCTTATACTCAATATATATTAGCTATTAATGTATCTATTTCGTGACCTATATAGAGCGAGTTCAAGAATTTCTAAAAAGAGCGTCAAACAAGCAAAAGCTTATCGTTATTTATGGTCCAACAGGTTCTGGGAAGACAGCTATGAGTATAGAGATCGCAAAATATTTGGACACTGAGATTATCTCAACGGACAGTAGGCAGATATTTAAATATATGGATATCTGAACAGGGAAGATCACTCACGAGGAGATGGAATGAGTGAAGCATCATATGCTGGATATTATAAATCCTGATGAATCATTTTCTATGTGAGAATTTGTGAGGCAATCTGAGAAAATAATAGAGAGACTGTGGTCAGAGAATAAAGTGCCAATGCTCGTTGGAGGTACAGGACTTTATATAGATAGCCTGATATTTGAAAGAAATGCAGCTGAGGTAGCATCTGATCCAGAGCTCAGAAAACAGTTAGATCTACTGAGTAATGAGGAGCTCTATAATAAACTTGTAGAAATAGATCCAGAGTATGCAGCAGAGATCCATCCGAATAATAGACCATATATAGAAAGAGGAATTGAAATCATGAAGCTTACAGGAAAATCAAAGAGAGAATTTCGAGCAGAAAAAAACCTACTCTATGATGTACTATTTCTCACTCCAGATTATGGTGATAGGGCAAATCTCTATAATAGAATCAATACAAGAGTAGAAATGATGTTTGATGCCTGAGCAGAAGAGGAAGTTAGATCACTTGTAGAAAAATGATATAAGAAGGATGATTTTGGAATGAACTCTATAGGGTATAGAGAATTCTTTCCGTATTTTGAGTGAAAAATTACTAAATCAGAAGTTATAGCGCAAATACAACAAAATTCTCGAAATTACGCAAAGAGACAACTCACTTGGTTTCGAAAATATACAGATTTTTAGAGTATTAAATAAACATTAATTGCCCTATACAAGAATAGTTATAAAGTCAACGGATATTTATTGTTTCAATAAAGGGAATGTGATAATCTATAGAAGTCAGTGTTCTTTAAGAAATTCTTTGATTTTTCCTCTTTGGCTTATATACTTGTGTTAATCTCTAATACCTAGATATATACATGAATATTCAGTTAGAAAAATTATTTGAAAAACACGAGTTTTCTGCAAAAGATAAATATGATTTTATGCAGATATACTCACTACTTCCCAGCTTTAAAAAAGTAAATGTTGTAGATAACTTTCAAGAAATTGTCGCAAGTATAGGTCATCTAAAAAAAGATATGCTCTTAGAACAGGAAATACTCTTTGGCTCTACTCTGAAAACAATAGAAGAAAGATTAAAAAATATGAAGCAGGACAATATTTCTCAAAAAACAAAAGGAAATATAGAGCTCCTCAAAAACACTCTTTCGTAAAATACGGAAAACACAAAAATAAAAATACATACTAATATATATCTATGCCAGTTAGCTCAGGACTACAAAAATACTTTGATTCTCAATATAAGAAGAAGTCAAAGGGAGAAATGGGACAAAAGTTTGAAGATCTTGCATGACAAATAGATCCTGCTTTTATGCAAAGCTTTGAAGCGTTTCATGATAAATTGCTTGATATAGTAGATGAAAATCCACAGGCAGAAGAAATGGTAGTAGAAGAAATATCAAATCTTGATATGAAGCTCAAAAATTCAGGAAGAAAACATGATATGAAAAAAGCAGCAGCCATAATTAGATCCTCAGAAAATGCATAACAATTAAAACCTCCTCTAGAAATAGAGGTTTTTTTAATCAAAAACTTTGTCTTTATACGAGCAGGCATCTATAAGAGGACAATTTCAACATTTAGGTTTTCTTGCAATGCAGTGATATCTTCCAAATAATATAAGTGTATTATGGAGTGGAGCGAGATCCTCAGCATTAAATATCTTTTCAGCCTTTTTATCTGTTTCCAGTGGAGACTTTGTTTTTACGATTCCAATCCTATTAAGGACTCTATGTACATGAGTATCCACTCAAAGAAAGGGAGCATTTTCAGTTACTGAGAGGAAAACCTTTGCAGTCTTAATCCCCACTCATGGCAGAGCTGTAAGCTCAGCAATAGTCTTTGGTGGAAGGGAATTATGTTTATCTACTAAGATATGGCAGGTCTTATAAATATTCTTTGCCTTGTTGTTAAAGAATGAAACAGAGTTAATAAATTCAGTGATTTCTTCTACTCACAGTTTTATCCCATCCTCAGGAGTTTTAAAGAACTCAAAAAAGTTCCTATTGATAATATTTACCTGTTTGTCTGTAGCCTGCGCTGACATCAGAATAGCTATAAGCAGCTGAAACTCATTTCCATGCTCAAGCTCAGTCTTCGCGTCAGGATACATCTCAAATACAGCTGCCTTCAGAGCATCTATACGTTCTTGTCTCTTCATATTTTTTGGACCTAGTAGTTTATTTCTTATAATCGTGATAATTCTAATTATAAATCATGTACAGTAAACCTTTTTATATCACCCGACCTGTTTGAAACAATGTATTTTCTTACGAGGATAGAGATAATAAGCAGCTCTATGTTCCAAGTTTAAAGAAAATACAAGATTTTAGCGAGATACAGCTTTTATGAAAGTCCCAAGATAAGATAACATTTGAGGAGTATGATTTTGATGGCAAGATGCAGTCTTGTTATGGTTTAGAGAATCTTTATGAAATGCGATGGAGAGATAAACCCCTCTATTTAGTAGATAACCATAACCATGTGTTCTATTTTTGGTATCTCATGCGAGAAAAGTGAATTATATCAGATGATAATCTCCTCTACCATATGGATGAGCACGCTGATACTCGTGATCCATGAGAATATCTCATGAAACCAGACTCTCAAGATTTACAGAAAGTTTTTGACTACACCAATTTCTTTCTCAATGTTGGAAATTATATTATTCCAGCAGAGAAAGAATGACTTATCTGAGAAACAGTACAGATTCGCTCACAAGATGCTTTAGAGAAATATACATCATGAGAATATAAAAAAATAGAAAAAGGAGATAGAAAAATAATTCTCAATCTTGATCTTGATTTTTTTGAACCAGAGCTCGATTTCATAGATTATGAACTCAAGAAAAAAGTGATTCTCAATATAGCAAAAAAATCTGATATAATAACAGTTTGTACCTCTCCTTATTTTATTGATCAAGACAGAGCATTAGAAGTGTTTAGAGATATATTTGACAAGTAAGTTAGATGTACTAAAATAATTACAGTTTATTTCAAATTAAACGAAATTGATAATAAGTAAAAAAACTTCTATACGTCCTCTTGAGTGAGATGAGGAATTTATTTGACCTAGCCAAGTTCCCCCAATTCAATTCTCATATACAGATACTAACACAGTATTGACATGAGAAAAAGCTACGAAATTAGATAAAAATAATTTATTAAGTATTTCTAGCCAATTACAAGAGGCTGAGATAATATTTTCTGATCTAGATAATACTCTGGTTCAATCTAAATATCCAATGACTTCAGAAATGGCTCAAGTATTTTCTGAATTACTTAAAATAAAAAAAATAGTTATTGTTACTTGAGGTACAATAGAAACTATAGTGAAAAATGTACTAGGCCAGATTAAGAATTATTGTACTAATGATCAATTATGAAATTTAGTATTATTACCTCTCCTATGAAATGAGACTTGGGAATTTGATGACAATACAAGTAATTATGAAAAAATTTGAGAAATAGAAAGGTCTGTTATATTACCAATACATATAGCAGCATTAGAAAAAGGAATAAACATGGCTTTGGATGAATTTTGAAGACCAAATGTTCCTTTTGAATTAGATGATGTTATAGAAAAGAGAGGGGTTGATACAACAAAATTTATGGCTATATCTTATTTTTGACAAAATGTTCCTCATGAATATGCGCATATAAAAGATACGTGGGATTCAGATAGAAAAAAACGAGAGGACCTCATTCAATTAATTTATAAGCACCTAGATCCAAAATATAAAGAGTGATGAATGTTTCACAACTTATTTGATTTTAGAACAGGATGAAGCACTTCAATAGATATAACGATACGTTGATTTGATAAAGGGTCATGATTAGAAAATTTCTTTCTACATCGTCAGAATATTCAAAGAAAAGATACAATCTTTTTAGGAGATAGTTTTACCCAAGAGTGAAACGATGAACCTATTCTGAGAACAGGAGTACTTGGAATTGATGTATGAGATCAAAATAAAACATTAGCTTTACTACAAAAAATAACTTCATAATTGATTTTGAGTATTTTAGAAAAGCGTGAAATAAATGAAATAAAAGCATCTCTGTAGAGCAGAGATGAAAAAACTACAGAATCAAGCAAAAAAAATTTATAAAAACTATTATATGCTATCTAGTACTACTGACATAATAGAATCATCAGCTTGATGAGATGGAGTATATGTAACATGCCTGCATGAGCATGAATCAGCAAGCCTTACATCACATTCCTCTCTTCCAAAAGGATCTCCTGACCCGATTATGTGTCATATTCAAACTTGTGTACTCATGATGTTATGAGACAATTACTTGTGTCCGCATACTAGCCTTGGTAACGATACAGCTATAGATGGTGGTGCCTTTAATCGATTAATGAAGAGAATTTCAAGATTAGATGACTGAGAGCATTCATTTCATTTGAAAAGTGATATACGGGTGATTCATAGCTTTAAATCTTTTTTAGATAGGCTCATGAGGTTCTCATATGTGTGATGATCTATGTTTCCTATATTATGAGAACTTCCAAAACATAGGGAACAAGAGACGATATCTAAGTATATTATGGAAATGAAAGAGATGTTATTACGAAGGAAATATAATCCTCTCCCTATTCTTAATGCTTGAGAGAGGATAAGATTTAATTTTCTTATGAAGAAAATACAAATTTATGAAATAGATATAATAGAAGATATTTTATCTAGACTACAAAAATAAAAAACTCTCGAATTTAGAGAGTTTTTTATTTTATAAGAGTTTGAACTATTTTGGCATTACAGCCTCAATAGCACCAAATGTTGCTTCTTTTCCAGCTGGGATAAGTATCGTAACAGTATCTCAGATATCAGCTTTAAAATGAGTTACAGCTGCTGTAAGTACGTCATATGATACTCCGTCAGATACTATTTGATACTTTCCTTTATCTTGCGTGAGGAGTCCTGTTTTTGTTTCTCTTTCTATCTGTTTGATTTGTTTATAGAGCATCTTTCCAGATCCATCTATTGTGAGTTTCATTCTATCTCATTGTACGAGCTTTGATTTACTTGCGTAGTTTACAGGTACTATATACTTGTTGTTATCAACTCCGAGCATATCTTCACCAGTAAAGACTCCTTCTACGATTTTACTCTCACCACTTTCATACTGAGAAAGACCCTTGGTATCGAGATCAAGGTTTGCAGAGAGATCAATATTTTCTTCTTCTAGAATTTCTTTGAGGAGCTTTTTAGCGTTTTTGAGAGATTTCTCAGCGCTGTCAATAAAGTCTCTTATTGCAGCGATTCGTTTTTTAGTCATCTTGCTTTGTATATTTATTTTTGTAAATCTATATATATTCTACAGAAAATAGGCATTTTTGTAAACAAACTGGACTTTACTTTCTCTATAAATACCACTGCAATACACTTTGAATTTGAGGAGCAAACAGTAGAACTCATATATATCCGGACGCAATAAATGGACCAAAGGGAATATGGTGATCAAAAGTAGATTTTCTTCCATTTTTTATTTTGAATCTCAGTATGAGAAATATTCACACGATACTTCCGATGATATAGCATATCATCCATGCTGGAAACGCGAGAGATACTCAGGTGAGAAGTCACATCAGTATTCCTATTCGCAAATCTCACTGTCACATAGCTTTCCCTCCAGATAAGAGTATTTGCAAGAAGAAAGAGATAAATACTCATAGAGCTGCTATAGTCCCAGAGAGCAGAGCTGAGTCGCTATAAGAGCTACCTGATAGTGTCATATATCCTCATAAGAGGATAATACATCAGAGAACGAGTAAACAATCATGCAGCTCACTCAGACCAGCGAGCATAATATAGTAGAGGAGAGCTAATACTCATAGACATATTACTATAGTCCATATATCGATTCCTCCTGCAGTTAAGTAGGGAATAATAGGATATCAGTATCATTGGAACAAGAGAGCTCACAGAGCAAGGATATTTGCAATGAAGACACTACTCTCAGGAATCTCCATATAGAGAATATCGTAGAATACATATATAACCGTAAAAAACATAATACTCACAAAAAATATCATACGACTCCATTCGAATATGCTTCCATTAAAGATCAGGTTTTTATCTATGAGAAAATACCCTACTGCTATAAATAAGATTCACATCACAACCTCGAGTAGAGGATAAATAGCTGAAATATGACTTTTACATCATTTGCATTTTCCTCATTGAAATAGCCATGAAAATATAGGAACTAGCTCCAAAGCCGATAGATCTCTCTCGCAAGTTTTACAATGACTTCTACCAGTCCACATTCCACCTTCCTGGCTGCGGATTCTGTAGATTATTACTGAAGCAAAACTCCCAAACATGGTTCAGAAAATAAATAGGAATGTATAAAAAAAGAGATTCATGTATTCATTTTATATATTACGTACTTCGATATGCCTTAGTTTTCATTCATGAACTATGACACTTTCAACTCAAGGTCTAGATATACTTTCTCAGTCTAATGTTTCTGCGCTAAATAAAAAGTGAATTTTAAATATATTTTCAGATACTTCTTCAATTGTTTCTATTTTCCAGTTTTGCGATTTGAGTCATCAGAAGAAAGTATTTTTCATGTTGATAATATTCTCTTTTCAAAAATGCAGTCCTACATTATCAGAGCTATAAGATACTTGTTCATCGAGCAACTGAGATATAGCATCTATATTTCCAGCATTTGAAAGCTCGAAGTAGTGGAGTATGAGGTCTTTATTGTTCATTTGGTTCATGGTTAGGATTTTTATAGAGTTCTCTGGTTACTCTCGTCTCGATTCTATGATCTACTATAGGTTTTTGATAAGCGAGATCAAACTCGAGTGGATTATGAATAGCTTTGATGCTTTCCAGATTAACCTCAGGGAGATATTTTTTGATATATATAGCTTGTTTATCAAACTTTTCACTTTGAAGAATAGGATTAAATATCCTTAGTGGTTTTGGATCAGCTCCCACGCTTGCTCCCCATTGCCAATTCCCGAGATTCACAGCTTCATCATAGTCTAGCAGCATCTTTTTGAAATACTGTTCTCCGAGTCTCCAGTCTATATGCATGTCTTTGGTCAGAAAACTCGCAACAATCATACGCGCTCTTCCATGCATCCAGTTGGTTGCGTTGAGTTGTTTCATTGCAGCATCGACTACAGGGTATCCCGTTTCTCCTTTACACCATTTTTGAAATAGTACTTCATCGTTCGACCACTCTATATGTCTTCGTTTTTCTTGAAATTCTGTATGTTTTGTATCAGGAAAATTATAGAGTATTTGATGCCAAAATTCTCTCCA
>CALHAQ010000023.1 GCA_937931775.1 uncultured Candidatus Altimarinota bacterium
ACCTATGCAAGTACGATTCATAAGCTCAATATAGTAACAGATATAAGTATGTACGAGAACTATATAGATTATAGCTCTAGTCAACTTGCAGAATACCAACAGGAAATTTTATGAGTAATGAGGAAAAATGCTATTTATAAAAAGTATAATGAGAAACAGGTTTCTAAATACTATAGTTTCTTAAAAGGGAAAAAGAGTTATGAGAATGCTCACTATGAAAGTCTGATTATAGCAGATATATTGAAAAAACGAGAGAATAAGTATAGCTCTCCAGTTCTTTGAAGAAGTGTATGAATATGACCAAATAAAGTACCGAATGCACTTCGTCCATATAGAGCTGCATATACAGATGGAATACATCATGGTTGGGATATTGATGGAGATCTTGGTGATAGCATTGTTGCTCTGGATGATGGTATTATTGTAAGAATAGTGGATGATTTCCTAGAAAGTGATTTTTCCAAGATAGTCTATGGGGATAATCTCACAATTGAACAAGAACTAAAAAATCTAGATATACTCAGAGGAAATCAGCTTTGGCTCAAGACAATGAAAGGAGAAGTGGTTTTTTATAGCCATTTGAGTAGTGTAGAATCAGGTATAGAGGAATGAATGATGGTAGAGAGATGAACTATTCTTGGAAAAACAGGAGTTTCAGGAGTCCCACAAGAAGACTATCATGACTATCATTTACACTTTGCTATTATGGAAAATCCCTATGATATTCTGAAAACGGGAACTTATAGCTTCTGAGATTATATGGCTTGGGATTGGCTCACAAGATGAAAAAGTTATAGTGAAGTATTACAGCAGCAGAAAAATATTTTCGAATAAACAGAGGATGAGTGAAATAGTAAAAAATAAGAAAGCATATTTTGATTATGAAATACTTGAAACTCAGGAGGCTGGTATCGAGCTTTTAGGACATGAAGTAAAATCTCTCAGAGCAAAACATGCGAATCTCAAAGGATCTTATATATCAGTGCAAAATGGGGAATTATTTTTAAAACAAATGCATATAGGTACCTGGAAGACTCTGGCTCACTCCTGAGCTATAGATAGTGAAAGACCGCGAAAAATACTTCTTCCTAAAAAGAAAATTATATACTATGGCTCGAAGCTCAAAGAAGGTGGATATACGCTATTAGCCCTCAAGATATATTTAAAATGAGGACTTATAAAAGTTATGGTCTGACTCGCGAAGTGAAAAAAATCCTACCAGAAAAAACAAAGTCTTAAAGAAAGAGATATAGACCGACAAGCAAGCATGATGCTAAAGAAAAATTATTAATAAATTATAATTATGATAGATTTAAAAAGAGCTAAAGCTGACATTGCAGCTTATAAACAAAATATTCAAGATAGAAATCTCAAAATAGATTTTGATGCATTTTTAGAGCTAGAACAGCAAAAAGTTAGCCTAGCTTCTAATATAGATGAGCTAAGAAATACAAAAAATATAGTCTCAAAAGAAATCCCTACTCTGTGAGAATCTGAGAGAGGAGCCAAAATTACTGAAATGAAAAAACTTTGAGAAGAAATGACGAAACTGGAAGAGCAATATAAACCTCTTGAAGAGAAATATAATTATACACTTCATAGACTCCCAAATTTTTTAGATCCTACAGCAGCAATTGGAAAAGATGATGAAGATAATACTCCTGAGGAATTCTTCATGGAGAAAAGCTCTTTTGATTTCCCTGTGAGAGATCATTTAGAGCTTGGTTTGATGAATGATTGGATGGATTTAGAGAAATGAGCAGAAGTAGCAGGAGCAAGATTTTGGTATCTTAAAGGTGATCTAGCACTTTTAAATATGGCTATTATCAACTATGCTATATCAGTTCTTACTGAAAAATGATATGAATTTATGATCCCACCATATATGGTAAAAGAAGCATCACTCTTTGGTACAGGTTTTCTGCCAGCTGGTGAAGACGGAGTATATGCAGTAAATCCTGAAGAAGACGACCTCTTTCTTATAGGTACCTCAGAAATCCCTCTCACTTCATACCACCTTGGTGAAACGATTGATGTAGAAAATCCTAAAAAGTATGTAGGTTACTCACCATGTTTCCGTAGGGAGGCAGGAAGTTATGGAAAAGATACAAAATGAATTCTCAGAGGACATCAGTTTGAAAAAATAGAAATGGTAGTGTTTTGTAAGCCAGAAAAGTCGGGGCAGATACACGATGATATGGTTGCTATAGAAGAAGAAGTATGGCAATCACTAAAAATACCGTATCAAAAGGTAAATGTATGTTCTGGTGACCTTGGGAATCCTGCAATGAAGAAATATGATCTAGAAGCATGGATGCCAGGACAAGAAAAATATAGAGAAGTGACGAGTTGTTCGAATATTGGAGAATTTCAATCTCGAAGACTTGCAGTAAAGTATAAGGATGCTTATGGAAAGAAACAGTTTGTACACACTCTTAATGGGACAGTTATAGCACTCTCAAGATGTCTTATAGCTATTATTGAGAATTACCAGACAGTAGATGGAAAAGTGATGATTCCAGAGGTTCTCAGGCCATTTATGTGAGGGAAAACTATGATTTAATGAAAAAATGGCTTTTGCAAGTCATAAAAAGAGGGTATTTTTTGAAAATACTCTTTTTTTGTGCTAAGATAATAGTAATTATATAAATAAAGCAGTT
>CALHAQ010000024.1 GCA_937931775.1 uncultured Candidatus Altimarinota bacterium
AGCAAATGTTGATATGCCTTCTCCTGTAGACAATTCTCCTGCTAATGATACTCCAGCTGTTAAGAAATCTAAACCTAAACAAGAAGAAGAAATTTCTGTAGAAGATCTTCCATTCTAAACATATAGTATAAAAAACACTCCTAACAGTAGGAGTGTTTTTTAAAAGATCTTAATATTAACTGTTAAGAAATATTCATTTAAAAATTCTTCAACTCATATTCACTATCTCATACTGAAAGTATGATTTTATTGTCTCTCCATTCTATTTTATCTATATCTAGATTTGTTGTTTTCAGGAGCTTTCTTGTTTTATCCTTTTGTGAAAATTTTATTATGAGGTTTCATTTTTCTGTGAAGTTAAAGTTTTGTTTTTTCTGATCTTCGTCATCATAAATTATTCATATAATATCATTTCCAAAACTTACGAAATCTCGAAAAAGATACTGAAATTCTGAATTTCAGCTAGAAATATTGTATAGAAATGTCCCTTTATTTGTAACTATTTGATAGCTTCATTGTTTCTGGCCTGCTTTGATATAATTTATAGGAATCTTAAATGAAAGAGGATGAACTTTTCCTTCTCAAGTTAAAAGAATAAAATTATTCTCTCATAAAGAGATGAATACATCTTCAGATGAAGGAATACTGCTTACGCTGATATCGTCTTGTTTCACTCGTTGAAAATTCTGAATAGGGTAAGTTTTTCCTTCAACTATGTACTCTAGTAGCAACTCATTATCATTTTCCGTGAAAGAAATACTTCTCTGTGTGCCTAAAGAAAATCTTGCATATGAAGACTTTTCATCTCGAAGACGTTGTATTTTTTGCTGAGCAGTTTCTTCCAAACTTTCATCTATAAAGGCATCAAGAAATACCTTTTTTTCAAGCTCTAAAACAAGCGATTCTCTCCCTCTCGCTCATATCTTTGCAGAAATTATTTTTGTTTCATAGCCTTGTTTTATAATAGATATATTATAATCAAATGGTGATACATTTGCGATAACACACTCTGATTCTGGACATTCATGTACCCATTTTTGAGCAGTGGAAGAGGCAAATAACACTACCCTATAGTCTGAAACATTTGCATTTACTGTGAGAGTTGCTGTGTAATACACAAAAAAATAGAGATAAACAAGAATAAGAGCTCACAAAGTTCCTATTAAAATCAATAATGCATAAAGTTTACGTGTCATAGAGTGAGTATATCTCCTTATTAAAATTTGCAAAGGTAACAATCTCCACTATGCTTGATGCATCTATTTTTTAGTGTAAAATACATGATTCTTGATGGAAGAACAATAGCTCAAAACATCTATAACTCTCTAGGAGAAGATATTGCACAACTTAAGGATACCCCTACTCTTGGAGCCATTTTAGTATGAAATAATGATGAAAGCCTTAGATATATCAAGCAAAAAAGAAAATTTGCCGAAAAAACCTGAATAAACTTCAAACTCTTTCAATTTGAAGACACCATTTCTGAAGAAGCACTGAAATCAGAAATTCTCAAACTTAATAATAATACAGAAATATCTGGATATATTGTACAACTTCCCCTCCCAAAACATATAAATGAATTGAGAGTAATACGAAATATTGACCCTAAAAAAGATGTTGATGGATTTCATCCTGAAAATCAGTGAAAAGTCATGATTTGAGATCTTACTGGTTTTGCTCCATGTACTCCTGCAGGAGTGATGAAAATATTAGAACATTATAATATAACTCTTGTTTGAAAAAAGATAAGTATCCTCGGGAGAAGTAATATTGTTGGAAAACCTCTTACAATGATGTGTATCAACGCTGGAGCAACTGTTACAAGTTGTAATTCACGTACCCCAGATATTAGTGAGTTTACTAAAAATTCTGATATAGTTATTTGTGCTACGGGTATCCCTCACATACTCAAAGCTCATATGACCTCACCAGATAGCATTGTTATAGATGTAGGATTCTCTATTGTAAATGGAGAAATACATTGAGATGCTGACTATAATGCTCTTATATCACAATGAAATAGTGTAACTCCCGTTCCTGGATGAGTTGGTCCTATGACCGTTGCGATGCTCTTATCAAACACTTACAAGGCTCATATATTAGCTCATGAATAAGAATTTTAGTTTAAGTATCATATTATGATCTATAGTGTTATCATTTTTTCTCGGATACATATACGCATATAGATTATACATAATAAAAGTTACTCAAAAATCGGAAGCAATTGAGTACGTAGATATATCAACTTCAAGTAGAAATATTACTATAAAAAATACTCCTGAAAATATCCGTTTTAGAGTGAATGGAAGTATTATACATACTGGAAGTATTGACCTGAAGTAGAGAGGAAAAAATCCTGAAAAAAAATTTTGACTCTTGCCTTAATATTTATACAATACCCAAGCTTTAAAGAGTAATAGATGCGGGTGTAGCTCAATTGGCTAGAGCATCTGCCTTCCAAGCAGAGGGTTGTGAGTTCGAGTCTCATCACCCGCTCCATTTTTTTTCAAAGCACTGGAACTTAGAATTTAGGATTATAAAATTCTAATTATATCTAAGTTTTTTTTATAGAAACACCGACGGGGACTGGCGCAATTGGCTAGCGCACACGCTTTGGGAGCGTGGGGTTGTGAGTTCGAGTCTCGCGTCCCCGACCATTAAGTCTCGTTTGCGACGAATGACAAAGTCAGGAGTCACAAAGAGAGTTATGCCTCTTGAACTATAAGTTTAAGAATGGCAAGTTTCTATAAAAAAATACTTTTAGGGCGTATAGCTCAGTTGGTTAGAGCGCACGACTGATAATCGTGAGGTCCCAAGTTCAACTCTTGGTACGCCCACCATATTAAGTTTCTCTTGCGATGAGCATAGCGAATCACAAGGAAAGTTACATTGAGCAATAGCGAGATGCAAACCAAATCCCAGAAACAAAAAACACTTAGAATTTTCTAAGTGTTTTTTATTATTATTTTAAATCAAGATATTGATCCATACGTATTTGCCATACGAATTCATCAACGTGGGATACAAGTATCATTCCTCCTTTAAACTTATCAAGAGCTGCTGCTATGACTGGTATATGACGGAAGTTAATATGATTCGTTGGTTCATCAAGTATAAGGATCCCTGGTTTTAGAAATACAAGCCTACAAAATGCAACAAGTCCTTTTTGTCACTCTGATAAATGCCCAATCTGCGTCTTCATAATTTCTCCTGTTATCAGGAAACCTGCAGCCTTTGATCTAAGGTCTTGTTCTGTCATTTCTTCTGCAGCTTCTCTAAGACAATCATATACCGTTTGATCAAAATCTAGGTTTGAAAAGTCTTGTCTATAGTACCCTATCCTTACTCCATCAGCGACAGTGACTCAAGTTTCATCTCCATTTACTATCTTTTCGAGTAGTGTAGATTTTCCAATCCCATTTGGTCCAGCAAGCAGGAGATGATCATCTTTTCTAAGTTTTACTTCTTCTGGTCTTTCTACAACTTGATCGTGTTCTATGATATGTACTGAATGAATTTCAAGCAGTACTCCTCAAATATCCTCCTGCATAGGAATAATAAAGTCTTTAATAGTCTTATCTTCTTTTCTATTATCTACCATATCATCCTCCATTTCTGCAGCTGCTTCTTTCATTTTTTTTGCTACAGCTCTCAGTTTTCATCCCTTATGGGCAAAAACATTTGCTTGATCTTTTTTCGCTTGAGCCTCTTTTTGAAGACGAGCATTTGCCATATTATCTTTCTCTATTTTCTTTCTGATTTGTTCTACAACATCATGATAGTCTCCTACAAATTGCTCTACTCTTTTTGTATATACATCAAGGTATAGTACTCCATCTGTAAAACTATTAAGAAAATCCGCATCATGAGAAATTACTAATACAGTTTTTTTATAATCTTTCAGAAATTCTGTTAGGTGCCATATTCCTTCACTATCGAGATTATTTGTTGGCTCATCAAGTAGGAGAATATCTGGATCTTGAATAAGTGCTGCTGCGAGAAGAAGTCTTGCTTGTTGTCCTCCTGAAAATGCTCATATTTTTTTATCGAGAGCTGCCGAGAGGTTTACGACCTTCAATACATCTGTAATTTGTTTATCAATATTAAACTCATCTTTATCTGGGTAATATTTTCTGAAAAAATCTTGGACCGATAGTTCTTTATCTTCTGCAAGTACTACTTGGTACCCTGTCGCAATAGTTGCGTCTTTGGGAGTATTAATTACTCACATCTTTTTCTCAAGACTTCCATTAATAAGTTTAAAAATAGTTGATTTTCCAGCCCCATTTTGTCCCATAATAGTTATCTTTGAGCCTTTTCGAACATTAAAGCTAACTTCTTCTAAAATGGGTTTTCGAAAATCATAGTGAAAATCAACTTCTTTAAAGCTTATAACAGTCTCATTACTTGTACTCACGCGTAAAATTTTATAAATAACTCGGAAGGATTATAGAGAAAAATATCAAAAAAGAAAGTTTTGCCCTAAAAACTCCAAAAGCCCTCTTTGAGGGCTTAATGTACGATGTGAGGTAGGAACCAAGGTTCCTACCTCATCATGAAAGAAAGAATGCCCCTATTCAGGGGTTACTTGATTTTTTCCCAGAGCCTTTCTATTTTTTGTTTCAGCTCGGATTCTACTTTTGCAGAAGAAAAACCAAGTTCTTTACCAACCTTGTATTGTCGAATAAGCTCAAGATATAGTTCTATATCCTTGTTGCCCATATTCTTACCATCCTTTTCCTACACCTTTAATGGTGTTAGTATATTTTATATAAAAATATGAAATGTCAAGTTATTTATATACCCTGTGATATTACTTATTCAACTGTTACTGATTTTGCAAGATTTCTAGGTTTATCTATATCCCTTCCAAGAGCTTCTGCTAGATAGAGTGCAAAGAGATAACTTGTCGTGAGAGCTGTAAATACTGAAAGGAGTTCTGATGTCTTTGGGAGTTCTATAGCATCTGTATAGAGCTCCTTATGAGTATCAGTAGATGATATAAATCAAAGTATTGGTCCTTCTCTAGCTGCCACTTCTTGAATATTTGAAATGGTTTTTGCGTAAAATTTTCACATTGGATTAAATACCATTGTTGGAAATTCTCGACTCACAAGAGCGAGTGGTCCATGTTTTAATTCTCACGCTGAATATGATTCGCAGTGAATATATGAAAGTTCTTTACACTTAAGTGCTGCTTCTCCTGCGACTGGATAAAAGTAATTTCTTCCAAGAACAAACATATCCTTATATTTTGAATACTTTTTAGCAATTTTCTTGATATTTGGTGCATCCATAAGTGCATGAGAAATTTTATCTGGAAGTCACGCAAGTTCTGAAATAATTTCCCTGATATCACTCACTTGCATATCTCTTTTTTGCCCAAGACTCAGTGCCATCATAAGAAGTACTCATACTTGCGCTATAACATTTTTTGTACTCGCAACTCATACTTCTACACCTGCATGAGAATATAATCCATAGTCAGCCATTCGAGCTATAGTAGAACCTACTACATTTACCACTCCAAAAGTATGGCATCATTTTGCTTTTACTATCTTCATAGATTCTCGTACATCTGCGGTTTCTCATGACTGTGAAAGAAATACATACAGTGTTTTAGAGTCTGGAATAAACACATCCGAAAGAAATTCACTTGAAATAATAGCACTACAATGAATTTTAGAAAAGTTACGGAAGAAATATCCCCCGATTTCTCCAGCATAATAACTAGATCCTGAGGATATAATACAAATTCTTTCTATATCAAGATCTCACAGAGCATCAAGCGTCTCATTTTGTATACTTTTTTCTTCAAAATTTATCCGACCAGACCATACATTTTCGAGTACTGATGGGATATCAAAAATTTCTTTCTCTGTATAACTCGTAAAACTCCCAAGTTCATCAATTTTTTGACTTTCTTCTATATTTTGAGATGCTCTTTCTACTTGCTGTCCAGCGAGATAAATAGAATATTTCTTGCCCTCTATTACAACCATTTCATGATCTTCTAAAATTGTATAGGTCTGCGCAAGAGCCGCTAAAGCGTTTACATCACTCGATATATATACCCCATCTTCTGCTGTCCCTACTATGAGTGGACTTCAAAGTTTTATTCCTACTATTTTTCCTGGATCTTGTTTATCTATTACTGCCAAAGAATAGGCTCATACAAGCTTTTTTGCGACAGCCTCAAGAGTAGACTTTAGTTCTCCAGTATAGAGCGTTTCTATAAGTTTTGCGACTACCTCTGTATCTGTTTGTGAATAAAAATTATGCTCTGACTCTAGTCAGGCCTTGAGCTCTTTATAATTTTCTATAATACCATTATGTACTATATAAAACCTCTCATTTGATGAGATATGAGGATGTGTATTTTCCTGTGTTACTCCACCATGAGTAGCCCAACGTGTATGAGCTATACCAGTAGTATAGAAGGTTTTGTCTGATGATGTATCTTCTACTTTACTTGCAAGAGCAGATACCCTTCCAACTGCTTTTTCTAAGAATACTTCATTTTTTTCATTTATTCCGACTATTCCAGCACTATCATAACCTCTATATTCGAGCATCCTTAGTCCATTTACAAGTTTTTCTCTACAATCTGTATCACCATTATAGGCAAATATTCCACACATAGTTTATATTTAAAAATTACATGCGAGAGAGCATACTCTCAAGATGCTCCTTGGTCAAATCATAAAGTTTCTGACTGTTGTCTAAAGTATCTACATCTATACAGCGAGTATCACCTATATAGAGAGATACTCTGGATTCAAGGAATACGTGAAGAATTTCTTTCAGCATTTCAGATGAGCATGCCGATTCGTGAAACCTATAGAGAGATATATGATCTACTCCAAATTCTCTCCCGAGAGTTCTCCAGGAAGTCTTTTGAGTAAGATGTAGCAGAGATGCTTTTGCAAATACGAGAGGAGCTGTTTTGCGTGGAAAAAAACCGTATTTCTTACATATACGGCCTATCTTATTGTAGTGTTTAGTTTGCAGGAGATGGAAACGGATTATCCACACTCTTTACTCGTAAGTAAGTAAACTCTCTATTGCATCCTCAAAGGTTTGATATGGATATGCTCCAGGAATAATCTTATATTCCCCCGTTATGTTATTTATAATAATATTTCCAGGAGTTCCACTTATTCAAAATAGTTCTTGTCATTCAGACTTTTGAGCAGAAATTTTATCACTATATTTTGATTGTTGAGTACATTCTAATTGCTGTACATCCATGTCTATTGAGTCTGACATCTCAAGGTAAAGCTCAGATAATGTTCTTAGATATCATGCACCATAGTTTTTATAAAAAATATCTATCCCTGTATAAAAACTCTCGGATCAGCCCTGTTCTGCTACACATTCTAGATTCAGAGCTGCAAGTGCAGCTGTAGAGTTAAGCTCTACTAAAGGAAAGTGTTGATATACATAATTAAGTTGAGAATCATATTTTTCATTGAGCTGAAGCAGTACTTCATCATTATGCAATTTAGCACTAAAAGGCTCATCTAAACTTGCATATTCTATCCATGTAATTTCTGCATCTATATTTCACAGTATATAGGAATTATCTTTAATATCCTCTAAGATATCGAAACTCAATACTTGAAACTCTTCTCTTCACTCTTGCTCATTTGGTTCAACTATTCCAGGTATAATATCTATAAAATATTCTTCTATTGCGTACAATAAATTGAGTAAATCTACTTCCGATGTACTAAGATACGTCTTGTTTTCATAAGAAATACGTAATCTTTCTATTTTTCCAAGGAGTGATTGTTTTTCTGATAATGTCTTAGACTTGAGAATATCTCAAGCTCTCATTTCAATAATAGCTTTATATCACTTTACTTTCTGTTCATTCTTGTAAGAAGATTGGGCAAAAGCTGTAGAAAATAAAAATATCATAATAATAAGTCACGATAATATCTTGTACATAATACGTATTGGATTTAAAAAATAATACTTTGAGTATATATATATTTTAATAAAAAAACTATTTTTTTTCTAAAACATGTATTTTTGCTTCACCCTCTTCTCCATAGGAAATGACTTGCTCATTATACTCTTTTGGAATAGAAAATACGTAAGAGTAGAGTTTTGCTCATGACTTTGCCTGTGATAAAAACTGTGGGATAATCTTTGCAGACATTTTATCTGGCATACCGTAAACATATATAACGTCATATGGAGAAAAATCATGTTTAAATGCATTTGCTAACTTCACCTGAAAATTCTTTGGTGAAGAAAAGAGATTCTGAAATTTAGCTACAGCACACATAGGATATGCAAGCTCTATTCATATAATTTCTGATTCTGGGAATTTGGATGCTACAGCGCGGCTTACTCGTCCATCCCCACATCAGATTTCTAAAAATTTTTGTCCTGGTTTCAAATCAATAATCTCTACAAGTCTCATCACATCTTTTTTGCGAGTTGGGACCCATGGAGCCATAGATTTTCCAGCTATGGCAAGTGGCACACAGATAAAAAGTATAAAAATAGCGAGAACGTACTGCATCAGAAAAACGTAAAATATAATATATTAGACTATATGAGAAATGGTATAAAACACAAAAATATCCCTGAAGATTCAGGGATATAATATTATCTCACATATATGTGACCATCCTTTATAGGCTTAAGGTCTGGATTCACCCAATGAGGAATAAACTCACCTTTGTTATAGTCATATTTATAGTAATTTCTATTATAGTAGTAATCATCATAATCATAATAGTTTCTATCAGAGTGATCACGGTAATAGTATGAGTTTCTATCATGCCATGAATCAAAGTATGTTCCTGCGTTATAGTAATTATAATATTTACTTTTTGATCTACTTTTATTTTTCTTCAAATTTTTGATTTCTTTCTCTAGATCTTTAATAAGTCTCTCAACTTCTGCTTCTCTGTCCTCTATAATATCTAATTCTCTATTTAAAGAGTTTTTTATATCATTATAATATCTACTATTATATTTTTTGAGGTCACGTATATTTAGTTTGATATCTCTCTTTAAATCATCTATAAATCTGGCTTCTCTTTCTAGTTTTCTTTGTTCACTTTGGTAATAGTCTCTAAGTTGCTCATATCCATAATACCCATTTCCTTTGGAAATAATATCGTAATATGATGGAGTATACCTATCATAGCCATTATAACTATGATTAAAGGTACTTCGAATAGTTGCTCAATTATACGATCATCATGTATGATAATAAGAAGAATTTGAGTTATAATTCGAAGAATTTGTATCCCAATGACTTGGAGTAGAATTTCTTATTGTTCTACTTGAAGAGCTGCTCGTATCCCAGTGGCTCGGTATACTACTTTCTATCACATCTGGATCTGAGTGTGAATTATTGGTCCAGTGCCCAGGAATACTATTTGTTACCGAATTTTGATGAGAATCTGTGTTCCAATGACTTGGTATGCTATTATCACTCTGAGAGTTACAATTTCCATTCCAATAATCATGATGATAATTTGCACCATAATTACACCCTGTTTGATGATATTCAAAGAGTCCTGCATGAGTACTACTATACGCGAAAAGACATATAAGAAGAATTCAAAGCTTTTTCATAAATATATATTTATTGAAATAATAAATTCAATATAACTTAAAAATAGATTATGTCAAATATATTTATATAATAAAAAACTCTCTTACTTATTAAGAGAGTTTTTTATTTATTATTTTCTGAGATCGTAGAGCTTGAGTTGTGCTATAGATTTGAGGAGCATATCCTCAGCCTCTATAAACTTCTCCATATCTACCCTATCTTTTGCATGTTTATATTGGTCCATAAGAGCGAGTGCTCTCTCTTTTGCTTGCCGAGCTTGATCTAAATCGACTTCTTCCACATCAATAAGCATATCAGCCATAACTTTTACGCAGGAGTTGTTTACCTCTATTACCCCCGATCCTATAGCAAAGTCTTCTCTTTGAGGGACATTATTCTCATCATTATATCTAATATAGAGAACACATGGCTCAATAGAAGCTATCATAGGAGCATGGCTATCTAGGATAGTTACCTCTCATGATTTTGTCATCACTGTTACGGAAATAACACTGTCATGAGCAAAATTTTCTCCAGAAAATGAAAGTACTTTTATTTTCATAATTTTTCTAAAAAGTATATTAATATTAAAATAGAAAGATACATAGAAGTACCAACTATTAAAGCATAGAAACTGATTTTAATCAATCTCGAAAAATAAACTAGTTCTTTTTTCAGAACATATTTATACAATAGTAGAAAAGCAATAACAATACAAGAGGCTCATATTAAAAACATAGATACCCATGAATACAAAATTATTGCTATTGCTCAATTCATAATATTATTTTTTTTAAAAAAATATCACAGGTTTACTGTTGTATTTGATTTATCTCTGTACTACTATTTCTTACTC
>CALHAQ010000025.1 GCA_937931775.1 uncultured Candidatus Altimarinota bacterium
GAAAAGCACTGAAATATGTTTTCAGTGCTTTAAGAATACGGGAGTGTATTAAGAGAGAAGTAAGTAAGAGCTTGGTAAGAACTTACATTACAATTCCATACAGACCTAAAATAGTTGTCACAGCTATACAAGCAAGTCCAACCATAAATGGAGTTTGTCTATTTTTTGGATCTTTGAGGTAGCCAAGAGCATACCATACACGTGAAATAAACCATACCACTCCAACGTAACTTGCAATGGTTGTAGGTCCAAAGATTGTAGCTATCCAAAGGAGTGGGAGATATACAACTGATGCCTCAATACAATTCATATGAGCTCTATTAGCAATCATTACTTCTTTGTTTTTAAGAGCCTCATATGGTGGTTCCTTATGCTTCATGCGTGTCATTCCTACATTGTATGCAAGCCAGAAAGTAAAGAGAGAAGAAAAAATAGTTACGAGAGCCGAAATAGCATATGCTTCCATAAATCAGTTATTAATAATAAAGTACTTATCTAGTATAATAAAAAGACCTCCTTTCGGAAGTCTTTTTATTTTAAATATATACTTTTATTTCAAATACTCTCCAGCAAACTTATTCGTCATCCCAACGAAGTCTGCAATATTTTCTAGTTCTCCTCCTTCGAGAAGGATAGCCTGCATATATGCATAGTGTGTGAGATCTGCGAGTTTCTTAGATTTTATATCTTCTTTGAATTCTTTCTTCATCGCTTTCACGAGTTTGTTATTTGGATTGAGTTCGAGAATTCTTTTTGTTTCTGGAACGCTCTGTCCCATAGCTTTCATCATCTTTTCCATTTGTGGGTTCATCGCTCCATCTGGAGTTTTGAGAGCTCATAGAGCATCTCATAGGTTGGTATTGAGCTCTACCTTTTCTATCTTGTCTGTTCCGATAGTATTCTTTACCAGTTCAAGCATGTCTTTGAACTGTTTTCCTGTCGTCTCTGCTTTTTTCTTTTCTTCTTCTGTTTCTTCTTTGAGTTTTACATCATTAGCTGTAACAGATTTGAGTTTTATCGTTTTATATTCATCGAATACTCCAAGCATCCACTCATCAATTGCGTCCGTGAGGAGGAGTACATCTGTTTTTGTTTCCAGGAATTGAGCGAGATATGGACTTGCGAGTACTTCGCTTCGAGATTTTCCAGAGATATAGTAGATTGTTTTATCGTCTCACGCTTGAGATTCTAGGTATTCATCAAGAGAAACTCTTTTATCTCCAAGAAGTGTATCAAACTCGAGGATTCCAGCGATATCATCCTTCATCTCTTGTTCATAGTATACTCCCTCTTTGAGTATAGATCCATAGTTCTGGAAGAATTTTCCATATGCCTCCGCGTCTTTTACTCTGAGTTTCTTAAGCTCTGAAACTATTTTTTTTACAAGAGACTTTTTGATGGTATCAAGCGTCTTATTTGACTGGAGCATTTCGCGAGAAATATTGAGTGGCAAATCTGTCGTCTCTACAACTCCTGAAACAAATCTCAGCCATACTGGTAGAAGTTCTTTTGCATGTTCCAAAATAAGTACATTTTGTACATAGAGCTTTGGTCCATATTCTTTATTTGGGTCTCTCATATCTGAGAATGCGTTTGTTTCTTGTGGGATATAGAGAAGTGTTGAGTAGCTCACATTTCACTCAATGCTACTATGTATATGTCCAAGTGGAGCATTGAAATCCATAGATACTGATTGATAAAAATCTTTATATTCTTCCTGCTTAATAGAGGTCTTAGATTTCTTCCAGATTGGTTTTGTTTCATTTACCTGCTCAAAAGTAACTTCTTTTGGTTCTTTTATTTTTTCCTCATCACTTCTTGTATCATTTTCAAGCATCATAATAGGAACTCCTACATAGTTTGAATATTTTTTAATGAGTTCTCTCACCTTCCAGTCTTCAAACAGTTCATGATTTCCTTCGCTGAGGTGAAGAATTACCTGTGTCCCTCTTGAATCTTTTTTTGTTTCTTCGAGCTGATATCCTGACTTCCCATCACTGGTCCATTTATGGGCCTTAGTATCGAGCGCACTTCGAGAAATAACGTCCACACTTTCAGCTACCATAAACGCAGAGTAAAACCCTACTCCAAATTGTCCGATGAGATTGTGGTCTCCTCCCTCTTTGGCTTTTTCGAGTTTCTCCACAAATTCTTTTGTACCTGATTTCGCAATCGTCCCAAGATGTTCGTGCATTTCTTCCTGCGTCATACCGATACCATTATCACTAATGGAAAGAGTCTTAGCCTCTTTATCTATTTCTACCTTTATTTCAAAATTTGTATCGTCCCCCAGAAAGCTTGTATCCGTAAGAGCTTTCAGACGAGCTTTATCTATTGCGTCACTCGCATTAGAAATAAGTTCACGAAGGAATATTTCTTTGTTCGAATAAATAGAGTGCGTCAGAAGTTCCAGGATACGTCCTGTTTCTGCTGCAAAGTTATGTTGTTTTTTAGTCATATAAATATGTTATATTGTATTGTATTTTTAAGCACCTAATAATTTAAGGTGCTAAAATTGTATTGTTTTTCTATTTTGAGTCAAGAGGTATTTTTATGTTTTATATAAAGTATTGACTATGTTAAATATTATTTATAATAAATTTGTCAATTCTGACAAATTAGAAGGGAATGTTATGACTGAATTAAAAAGTCTTGTGGAGCCAGGTGTAGTGCAAGGTGTTATTAACCAAGGCCAGGTCCTTGGTCTTGCAATGGGGTTTCAGCACCCTAATGGGTCATTTGAAGTCACGAAAGCGTTTATTACAAGTGATACAAACTGGGGTAAAATCCTGGATGTTCTCACTCGATTCACAATGATGGGACTCTACGAAATTGGATCTAAAGAGATTCGGCTATTACCTCAAACTCTTCATTCTACACTAATGGAATGGTTTGGACACACTGGACATGGAGGTATGAAAGAATTCCTTGCCTTGCTTCAAGAAAAGCAAAAAGGGGGGTCAGTAGGTATATTTGCTGTTATCGTCACACCATGCCATATCACTGATAATAATGGATTCTCTGCTTTAGCATTACCTCAACTTGAAGCATAGATCCAAACTCTTCGGCTAGCAATAAAAGTTAGCTCGTAGAGATAGCATATTACCTGAGGCCCCGCACTTGCGAGGGCCTTTTGGTTTTTTATAAATCAATTTTTATTCTTAATAAAATATTTTATACAATAATCAACCTCATTTCCCCTGTCTCTCTCCCAAAAGATACATTTTTCGGTACAATAATGGCATGCAATACAAAATACCAGTACAAATAGAAAACGAAGATCCTATATTTCTAGGTCTTTCTCTTCGTCAACTTACTATTATTATGGTAGGTTTTGCTATTGCCTATGGGATTTTTCAGACACTTGCTCCAAGCACTTGATGAGAAATTGCTCTTATACCAAGTGGATTTATTGCAGCTATCACGGTAGCTATTGCTATCTTTAAGTATAATGAAATGACTTTTGTTCCTTTTATACTTGCCTTAATAAGGCTGAATATATTTCCAAAAATACGTGCCTGGAGTAATACTGTTGATAGTTTTCAAGCAATTGATATAGGTTTTCTATCAAGTGAGTCTCTTAAGAAAACAGGAGATATAGATATGAGTGAAAAAGCTGATAGTATGGCTGAACTCCAAGAAAAATTAAAAAAAATATAATATGCCAGTTAAAAAGAAACAAACAAAACAACCCGATAGTAGTACCCAGAGACATCTTCCCTTTTCTCAAATTAGAGAAAATGTAGTCATAATGAAAGATTCTTCTGCTAGGATCATCATGCGATGCTCTACTATTAATTTCTTATTAAAAAGTACTGAAGAACAAGATGCTATAATTATGAGTTTTCAAAGATTTTTGAATGCTCTAGATTTTCCTGTGCAGATTATGGTACGATCTACGAAGTTAGACATTGATGGCTACCTTGGAAAACTTAAAGACAAAGCTGTAAGCCAAAAAAATGAACTTCTACAAAATCAAACATATGAATACATAGAGTATCTCAAGAAACTCGTTGAAGTGGCACAAATAATGAAAAAAGACTTTTATGTCGTAGTACCATTTGACCAAGAAGAAGACCAGAGTGTAAAAGCTACAGGTATATTTAGCATATTTAAGAACTTTTGGAGATCTATTAATAATGGTGATGATATATCAAAAATCCGATCTCAAATTAGAAATTTTGCGGCAACAAAGAAAGGTCTCGCAGCAAGAACAAATACTGTAAAAAGTAGTCTAGAAAGTATCTGAATCAGAGCAACAGAGTTAGAAAAATCTGAACTTGTTACACTCTTGAGTGAATACTATAATCCTACTCTTGGAAATCTTCGCTCTATGAAATCTGATGTTTCTGAGTATAATCTCGTGTAAATTATTTATATAAAAAATCTTATGAAATATATCTATCTTCTTATCGCTTTTATTTCCACAGTTCATACCACTTTTGCAGCTGACAATATCCTATGAATATCTAATAGTGATCTCCGAAATGGTGATGTACATCTCGATGATATACCAAATGCCATACGTAGTGCTATTGATTTTTTCATGGGTATAGCTGGAACTGTTGCTGTAATATTTGTAATCATATGAGCATATAAAATACTCTTTGGTTCGCTCCAACAAGATAAGACAAAAGGAAGAGATACCATTATTATGGCCCTAAGTTGATTTGCTCTTGCAGCTCTTGCGTGGCTGATTATAAAAACAATAATAGCTAACTTAACATAAAAACATGTCTCAAAACACACTCTATAACTGGAGCTATGAAGATACAAAATCTCGCAGTGCTATATGGTACACTATAGCTATTGCTGTAGCTATAGGACTTATAATATGGGGTTTTCTGACCAGACAATACGGTATGAGTATAGTAATTATGCTAGCTGGAGGGTTCTTTTATTTCTTGGAAAATAATTCTGAAGACCACGTAGCAGTAGATATCACTGATTTATGAATAAAAGTGCAAGGAAATTTCTATGATTATGCACGAATATCCGGATACTCTCTCGTATATCAGGGAGATCAGGCTGTATATCTCAGACTTCTCATAAAAAAACGTGGAATAGGTATACTTAACTTGAGTATAGACAATTCTATCGCAAGTAATATTCGCTCTATCCTTCCAAACTATATAGAAGAAAATGAAAAACAAGAGGTTACTCTTTCTGAGAAAATTATACATCTTTTAAAACTGTAAAATTTTATGAAAATCCTTTTTTCCATACTTATAAATGCAACTATTTTGTATGCAATAACCTATTTACTTGGTCCTAATGCTGACAAAGATATTCAAGCTTGAATTATATTGGCTTGTGATTGTGATTATACTTCTATTCAGGCCATGAAAACTTATGTTATTTGAGGGATAATATTATGAGGTATTAATATTACTATCAGACCTATACTCAAAATTCTTTCTCTTCCACTCTTCTTTCTTTTCTTTGGACTTGCAAGTTTTATCATCAATGGAACACTCCTATATCTCTTCACGTATATCATAAATGACATTTTAATTATTTCTGGTGTAGGATATGAAATTAATGGTACGATAAACTTCGCAATTGCAGTTGCAATTTTCACGGTTTTGAATACTCTCTATTCACTCTTATTTTTTAAAAAATAGTGTATGATCGCATTCATGCAAATCGCAGAAATTCTTCTCTCTATAGCTCTTATTGCTATAGTACTTATCCAAAATAAAAACGTAACTCTCAATCTTTCAAGCATGTCTGGATGAATGGGAACTACAACAAAAAGATGAGGTGAAAAATTTCTTCATAATGCTACTATTATTATTGGTGGTATTTTCATACTCAATTCGCTACTACTTTTTGTGATGTCATAATCAATACACCTCATGAGTGATACTGTTGTCAAAAAACTAAAAAAATATGTCCTATATATTAGCCTGATTTTTTTTGGTACTTTATGAATTCATCTTGCATACTACTACCTCTATGAATGAGCAAGTAGTGAACCCGTAGCATGAGGAACTGTCAGCGAGGCTATAATATGAAGCTTCCCTCATTTCAATCCTCTTGTTCCAAGCAACGACCATAATACCTATATTAATGGTTTATTGTATCGATCTATGATGCAATACTCTACCATATCTGAATCTTTTGAGTCAGATCTTGTAAGTTGTGATACTGAAAATCTCCTTTACATCACTTGTAGTCTCGAAAATAATCTCCTATGGTCAAATGGAAGTGAGATAACAACAGAAGATATAAAGGCAACTCTATGAGTTATTTCTACAACAAAGGTAAACCCGATAATTGCATCTTTACTCGAAAATACTACTATCGAAACTACAAAAGATAGTATTTCATTTAGTAATAGTTCAAAAGATATAAATTTTCTTCAGGTACTCTTACAGCCTATACTTCCAGCATCTGTTATAGAGAGACTTGATACGGATAATATAAATGGGAAGTTTTCTGAAATAAATGGTATATACTCAGGTCGCTTCGTCCTCAGTAGTATTAGTCAGGATGAAACTGTAGGAATCACAAAGATCACCTTATGAAGGAATGAGCAATATTTTGATAATAATATGTATATAGAATTTCTGATCCTCAATTTATTCAGAGACGAAACTCATTTCCTAAAAAACAAAAATTCATTCAATATATATAACGATAAAAGCTCTGTTATTTGAGAGAGTATCCCTAGACTCAGTGCATATCAATATACTCTTTCTCAATTTGTAACAAGTTTCTTTAATAGTGAAAATCTCTCTAAATCATTTAGAGAATATATCTCCACAAAAATAGATCGGGACACCATTGTATCATCTCTTTGAGACACAATTGTAAGCCCGGCATATAATCCTTTTCTTTCTGAAACAAAATTAGATGCTACTTCATCAGAATTTAACCTTGTAGAATATTTAGAAGAAAAATGATATTATAAAAAAAATAGACTCTTATTAAGTGCTCAAGCAATACGAGAAAATACAGCTTTATTACAGAAAGAAAATATTATTTCTGGAGAAGCTATTGTTACACCAGAACCAGTGGAGACCATTAAACAAGAAACTTTAGATATCATTGTATCTCCATATAAAGATAAATATAATTTTGTATCAAAAGACAATATACTTATAGAATGAAGAGTGGATGACGGAGTAGAAGCTGTTTATATAAATGAATATAAACTCTCTGGATTTACTCCATGAGATAGTAGGTTTTTCTATAGACTTTTAGAATCTTATGATTCTATAACAGAGTGAACAAATACTTATAAAGTATACTTTGAAACTGAAGAGGAAAAGACGCTCGTAGAAGAATTTATATATGTATATGACAGTGATAGTGATTCTCTGAGTAAAATTCAAGAAACTTTCTTTGATACTCCTTGATTAGTAGACCTGAGTAAAGAAGTAGAAAGTAAAGCTATAGAGATTTCAGAAAAAACAAAAGAAGTAGAAATAGATACTAGCCTTTCTCTCTGAGACATTCAGAACTTAGACGATGCTTTTTACTATAACAAAGATGGAGAAGCGTTTTCCCTCAACCTTATATATGCACAAACCGATAATGTGATGGCAAGTACTGTAGCAACTCTCACTAGTCTGTTACGTAACGAAGGAATACAACTCCAAACTCAAGCTCTTGATCTTGGTGAAATTACTGTAAATTTAAGAAACGAAAGTTTAGAGTATGACATAATGGTTCTTTGAATTAATTTATGATATTTTGAATCTAATATATTTCCATATTTTCACTCAAGTCAGGTCAAAAATGGATATAATATCTCAAACTATAAAGATTTATCTCTTGATATTCTTTTAGAAGAACTCAAATCGAATAATCTTTCTGTAACCAAACGCGAAGAACTAGAAGAAAAAATGTTAAAAGAAATTTATAAAGAGTCTATAATAAAAGTTCTCTACACTCCAAATATTCAGCTCCTGGTTGATAAAAATATTAAAAACTTCTCTCTTCCAAATTTCCTGCCAGACTCAAGACATAGATACTTCCCTCTCTTGCAAAGTTATTTAAACGAAAAAAGAATTATACAGTCTGAAGAAAAAACACTTTGAGGTTTTCTCAAGTACCTTATGACTCAGCTTTTCTGATAACCAGCAAATTATGGATCAATCTTTTACACAAAATATCCTAAATCCTAGCTTAGAACTCATACGAAATGATTCTAAAATAAAAAGATTCTATTTTTTTCCTGGTCTGCTTTCTGTCATATTTCTTTCTGTACTCCTGCTTTATCAAGTAGTTTATACCTATGTTATCCTCCTTGGTAGAAAAGATGATGCTCTTGAACTCATTCTACAATTTTTTCACTCTGATTATCTCAGTGAAACACTCATAGTATCAACAATATTCGTAATACTCTATATCATTCTCATACCTATCTTTGAGTGATGACTTATACAATATATAGATAAAAAATCTGGTGGAGAATCTGCAAGTAGAAGTGATTCTATATGATTTGGGGTCTTTCGTTTTTATCCTCTTTTTGAATTCAATAATACATTTAATATGTTTAAGTTTATAAGTATCATAAATGGATACTTATTTACTCTGCGGTTTTTAGGACTTGAGTATCTCACTTCTCTCTCTATAGTATTTACTATAGCCTTTTTATTCTCTATCATACTCAATATACTTATAGCATATGCGAGATATGAGATAGTTCTTGCTGGTAAGTGAGTTTTTGAGGCAATAGGGTGATCTTCTCAAATAGCACTCCTCAATATAAAAACAACTCTGCGGCTCTATGTTCTGATGTTTATTATGAATATTAAGGTGATTTTTAACTTCATTGTCTTCCTTATATTCCCTATACTTTCAGCCTTTATTGTAGGATTCATCAGTTCTCAAACATTTGCAACTATCGCTTTTGTGATACTCTGAATTCTCTTCCTGTTCCTCCTTCTCGTGCTCGGATATATGACAGCTGTACTTGATGTATTTACTACCTCTATATGGTATAATGCTTATAAACAATGAAAAAAGAAGCTTGAGGATTCTTAAAATATAGACAGACTCTATTCTTAGTCAATACCAAAAAACTAGAACTTCTCTCATAAATCCTTATAAATACTCTATATATTTATAAGGATTTTTTCATGCATACGAACATAAAACAAGCTCTAGGTTTTACCCTCGTAGAACTTATAGTCGTAATAACCATAGTAGCTATACTCTCTACGGTAGGATTTGTCTCATATAGCTGATACCTTACCTGAGCCAGAGACTCCAATAGAATCAGCCAGATGATAAAACTCTCAGACTCCCTGCAAGTATACTCAG
>CALHAQ010000026.1 GCA_937931775.1 uncultured Candidatus Altimarinota bacterium
ATTTCTTTCAAGACCAACTCTAAATCATCATACACCAGCGAATAGCTCAACAACTTTTATTTTTTTATCTTTCATAAATATTTTTTAAGTATATACAAAATATATACACTCAGATAATAAAGTAAAATTTTAATTATTCTACTTTTTTTATTAGAAAGATCAAATAAAAATCCTTACATTTCTGTAAGGATTTTTATTTATAATATTTTTCCATCTCTCGGATAATCAAAATCGAGATCGATGATCGTGAGTCATTTTTCTCAGAGAGATTTCTCGAGTGTTTGTTTAAAGTCTTCTTTCTTCTCAACCTTGTATCCTCTTGCTCAAAAACTCTCAGCCATCTTTACGAAGTCTGGATTCCCGAAATCGAGTCCGTAGTCTCCGAAACCTGCGTCTTCTTGTTTCCATTTGATCATCCCGTATGAGCTATTGTTGAGAACGACGATTGTCATATCGAGCTTCATGCGGACAATAGTCTCGAGGTCTCCGAGGTTCATTACGAGCCCTCCATCACCTGTGACACAAACGACTTTTTTATCTGGATTCAGCCTCTTTGCTTCCATCGCAGATGCGTATCCTGCACCCATAGTAGCAAGCGCGTTATCCAGGAGAATAGTGTTTGGTCTGCGTGCTGGATAGTTACGAGCAAGCCAAACTTTGTAGAGTCCGTTATCAAGCGTGAGAATATCATCGTCAGCAAGTACCTCTCGCAGGTCATTTGCGAGTTTTCGAGGCATCATATGTGAGAACTCGTCCTCGAGTTTGAGATTTCCTGCTATGAGAGATTGATTTCGTTTATTGATTTCATAAATCTTTTCAAAATCCCAGTTGCTACTATCTATTTCTGATTCACATAGCTGCCAGAATACATTTCCAATATCTCAAATAATATCGAGATATGGAGAATAGACGTAATCAAAGTTTGATTTTACAAAGTTGATATTAATAACCGGTTTTCCATTTATCCCGAGTATATCTGTTGGTTTTTCAGCATTGTCATATCCAATAGAGAGGATGAGGTCTGACTCAGCAATTGCGTCATGGATATAGTCTCCACTCGTGAGAGCTGCAGTCCCAAGGAAATTTTCTTGTCTCCCAGCTACAACTCCCTTCCCCATTTGTGAAGTAAAATACGGAATATTATATTTTTCTATGAATTTTGTGAGATAGGTCGTGATACGCTTTCTATTCGCTCCAGCTCCTATGAGAATGATTGGAGCTTTTGCCTTTTGCATTTCCTCTATGAGCAGTGGGATTCACTTATAATCCACCACTGGTCTTCTGATCTTTTGCGTTCCGAGGTCTACAATAGAGTATTTCTCTGGTACCTGCTCCCCTGCTATATCTTCAGCCAGTTCGAGATGTACAGCTCCTGGTTTTTCATCCTCAGCAATACGAAACGCATTCTCGAGAATATATGGAATACGTTCTCCCGAAGGAATATTTGTAGCCCATTTCGTCACTGGTTTCATCATCCCCACAACATCTATGATTTGAAATGCTCATTGTTTCGATCTATTTTGTGGTTTTTGTCCTGTGATAACAATTATCGGCATCCCTCATAGCTGCGCGTAAGCTACTCCTGTCATCATATTCGTAGCTCCTGGTCAGAGTGTTGCGAGAGCGACACCAGTCTTTCCTGTAAGTCTTCCGTAGGTTGCGGCCATAAACACGGCTGTTTGTTCGTTGCGGGTTAGCACAAGTTTAATGCTCGAATGAGAAAGAGATTCTAGAAGGTCGAGGTTTTCTTCTCCTGGAACTCAGTAGATAGTTTCTACTCATTTATTCTCAAGAATTTTTACAAATAGGTCTGAGGCTTTCATTTTTGGATAAGTAATAGAATATAATTATATCTTATGAAAAGCAGTATATGAGGCAAGGTTAATTGAAAGTTAAAGCCAATACTTTTATTTGCTTTTTTATTAATTTAAGTTATAAATAATAATATTACCTTATAGTTAATAAATTTATGACAGCAATAAATCATTTCGTTTCTCCACAAGTATTTCATAATATAGCTCAGCGCAGCGATACTCAAGAGCTTCTATGAAGAATGCGTGAACATTTTTATGCAAAAAGTATTGTCTGAACTCAGGATATGTTAGTAGATAGTTATTCCCTCACCCTCAATTCTAAAAAATGAAGGGATCAAGCAAAAAGTATGATGGACCTCAATATCATTCCTATCGTGAGTAGTCCTGTTACTAAAAATAATATCTATGTACCTTATAGTGTTTTCAGTCAAATATCACAAGGATTCAAAAGTATAAATGATATTTTATCAGAGAACCCAACGAGTCCAGATTGTGTAATTTCTGGTCCTACAACTATATATCCAATGATTTGAGATAAGGCTGTATGTATGACTAAATCTACATGTCAAGATCCAGGAGAAATTGATGAATTAAATGAAAAAGTAAGAGAATACTTTGATCGTATTGCTCCTGACAATGATAGAATATATGAAGGTATAGCTTTAGATGAGAGACTTGAAACACATTGTATAGAAAGTAATCCTCATGTAGAAGTAGAATGAATGAATAAACCGTATAGAACAGATGAAAACTGAGCTTTTCAAAAACATATAAGATCAAGAGTAACTCAAGTTTCTAAAATACTTGGTATGAGAAATGATATTATAGACGTATTATTAAAAGATGATTTCCAAATAGGAAGTACTTCAGAAATTTCTCATGATTTACTTTCCGATGGATGACCTATACCTGTAAACTTTGATTTTCTACCAAAAGATAGATTTCATTACGCATAAAAAATAGCAACGAGGTGTGAAAGAGGTTATTATATCTCTTCAGGTTTTCAAAATGCTAGTTTATTTTGCCCTGCCTGTTGCTATGTGAAACATAATATAAATAAAGCTTAAGAAAAGGTTAAGAACTATAATAACAGAGATTAGCTATGATTTAGTAGCTTTCAAAATAGAATTCCATTTCTTAACAGGAGTTATAGCAAGAAGATCTAAACACTCCTCAGGGTATAGTGATTGTATCTTATAAGCTTGTGATATATATTTCGTAATTCTTTCACTATATTTTTGCGATTCTTTCTCAAATTTGCAGTAGTTATTATACATTATTCACTGAAAATAGTTATATAATCATGATTTATCTGTGAGTTCTCTTTTGAGCCACTCCTCTGAACTTCCATCACTCATATATGCAATTATTTCATCTTTTCATGCTTCTTCTGGAGAATTACTATTAAAGATAAATCCATTATTAATATGTCTATTTTCATGTACTTTTACTATCTGAGTAAAATCATTTTCGACTCACTTTGGCCCATTTACAAAACAAATAG
>CALHAQ010000027.1 GCA_937931775.1 uncultured Candidatus Altimarinota bacterium
AAATATGAACACTGACGAAGCGTAGTCACTACTCTTCATGAAATAAAAAGCTCTCAGAATATTCTGAGAGCTTTTTATTTCATGAAGAGTAGTGACTACGCTTCGTCAGTGTTCATATTTAATTTAATACCAGGCCCCATAGCGTTACAAACGACTGCTGAGTTGATATATTTTCCTTTTGATCCAGTTGGTTTAACATCTTGGATAGTAGTAAGGAATGCATTGAGGTTTTCAATAAGTTTTTCTTTACCAAATGATAGTTTACCAAAGATAGAGTGAACATTACCATGTTTATCAGTTCTAAACTCAAATGTACCACCAGCAATATCTTTTACAACTGCAACAAGATCTTCACCAACAGTTCCTGTTTTAGGATTAGGCATAAGTCCTTTTGGTCCGAGTACTCTAGCGATTTTACCGAGATGTCTCATCATAGCAGGAGTTGCTACACAAGTATCAAAATCTAGAGCTACATTTCCAGCAGCGATATCAGCGATAAGATCTTCACCACCAGCCTCAGTTGCTCCAGCAGCTTTTAAATCAGCAGCTGAGATAGTATCTGAAAACGCGCAGATTTTAGCTGTTTTACCAGTTCCGTTAGGAAGTTTAGCAGTAGTTCTAATCATTTGATCAACGTGTTTTGGATCAAGGTTGAGGTTGAAATGAATTTCAACTGTAGGGTCAAACTTTACAGTGTTTGTCTGTTCTAGAAGCTCAACAGCTTCTTCTACGCTATATTCCATTCCTTCTTTGAGGAACTCAGTAGCTTTTATATATTTCTTTCCAGCCATAGTGTTATAATAAAAAAATAAAAGGTAATCACGTCTTTTCTCTTAAAATAGCGGATTGCTATAGTTTAGTCCTAGACTTCCTTTACAAGGCTTGCTTATTATATGAAATAGTATTGAAATGCAAGATTTTATTTCTTATCTACAGGATCATATCCTCATTTATTCCAGGGCATACACCTGAGTATTCGTCATATTCATTTGAGTGTTCACCCTAAGGCTCCTTTCTTTTCTATGGATTCAATCATATAGTCACTGCAAGTTGGGAAGTGCTTGCAGTAAGGGGGATTATTTAGTTTCTTAGCCCAGAAGCTATGGTCTGGGGAAAGGATTTTTTGGTAGAGCCGCACGAGTGAAATGAGAATTTTTTTCATATTTTTGTAAAAATCTATACACTATTAGCATACTTCATTATTAAAAAATGCAATGATAGGATATATTCAGTGAAAAATACTTGAAATCAGCGATAGCTCTGTACTTATTGTGACTCAATCTGGACTCTGATACGATATAGGAATCAATGAAATCACGTTTTCAAAGTTGGCAATACAAGAGGAAACAAAACTTTATGTGTATCATCATATAACTGAGGGATGACAATCACTGTTTGGATTTATTTCCCTTGATGAAAAAATGCTCTTTACAGAGTTATTAAAAATCTCTGGAGTTGGGGGGAAAGTAGCACTTCAGATACTCTCTCTTGGTGAAGATAGGCTTATACAGTCAGTACAAAATGATGATAAAAAAACTATTGAATCGATTAAAGGAATAGGGAAAAAGATGGCTGAAAAGATAGTACTAGAACTCAAAGATAAACCATTTGTGACTTCTCATATAGCAGCTCCAGGAAACTCACCTACTCAAGCGACCCAGACAACGCTCCCAGCGACTCTGATAGAAAATATTACGAGTACTCTACAAAATATGTGATATCAAGCTCGAGATATAGAGAGAACTCTTGCCTTAGTTCCTGCCCACTATAGTAGTGTGGAAGAAATTCTCCCATTTATGATTCGTGAACTCAGCTAATATGAAACCAAGCCTGTGAGTATTTTGATATGGACAATTTATGGAGTTTTTTACTCCACATCTTAGAGCATATTTTGACGTGTATATTTATGATAGAAATGGTAAAAATACTCAATCGATTCTGAGTGTTTGAGCGACTCCAAGTTGTTTAGAAAATTCTGCGTGATGTGACTTTGTATTACTGGGGTATCCAGCATCTTGAGTATGACAATTGATACAAGATATTTCTGGCTTTTTGAAACCAAAGGCTGTGATATTTGATATATGTTCTATAAAAAGTAGTCCAGCCTCAGATATGTTAGCATATTTACCAGAGACAAATCATATCATCGCAACTCATCCGATATTTGGTCCTCAGAGTGGAAAAAATGGAATAGAGTGACTCACTATGACTATTTCAAATGTACGTTGTGATAGTGATATACTCGAAAAATTTTCTCAAATATTTTCTGATGGATTGAAGCTCAAAGTCATAAATATCTCTCCAGAGCAACATGACAAGGAAATGGCATATATACAATGAATTACTCACTTTATTGGACGCGCTTTAAAAGATATTGATATACCAGATTCTCAGCTAGCTACAAGCTCATATTCTCACCTCATGGAGGCAAAAGAAATGGTGTGAAATGACTCAGATGCATTATTTCTTTCTATTCAGTGAGACAATCCCTTTACGAAAGAAGTTCGATGAAAACTCCTGTCTCAGTTTGAGAAACTAGAATCATGGGTACAATCTGAAAAATAATTAAGAATATATGAATATATCCATCTTTGCATCTATCGGGTCGCAGAATCTCTGAGATGAACTTATTTTAAAAAATGAAATAGATCTTCTCAAGGAAGAATTTTGAGAAGATGCTAATTTTCGTGTTGCAAGTTATGATTTCCGTAATCCTCTTTTTTGTATTGCAAATACTCAGTATTTTGAGTACTTTCCTATTGCTATCAAAAAACCTCAAAATATTTTCAGAAATATTATGAACCTATTTAAATTTATAAAGACAATTATTTGGTCTGATATTGTCGTGATTTGATGAGGTGGTATTATTTATGACCATGAATTACAGTCAGTATGAAATCCACTGAAACAGTTACTTTTTCGAACAAGACTTGCTCGTTTATTCCGTAAGAATATATATTTCTATGGAATATGAATAGATATTAAAAACACAGAAAATCATAAGATTTTGGAACAAATTTTTTATAAATCTTGGAAAATAACAGTGAGAGATATAAAGAGTTGGGAACAGTTAAAGAAACTATGAGTCAAAAGTGAAATAGTGAATGATCCAGTTATGAATGAGGCTGAATGAAAATGAGATATTCTTGGGATACATAGCTCTAAAAATTTTAATTTAAAAAAGGATTTTTCTAAATATGATTTTAGAGAAAAAAAAGTATGACTCGCTCTCAGGAGCTGATATATAGGAAGATCAAAAGATGCGCGCATTGAAAGATTACTTATAGAAGAACTCTGTTGATACATTGAAAAATCTGGATGAAGTGTCGTATTTATTCCACATAGTTTTCATGAGAGTGATTTAATGGCAAATGATTATGAGTTCCTTCACCAGTTTTTAAATTATGATAGAGAGATATATGCATCAATGTGAGAAGTTTATACTGCATATAATCATAAGATGTTAGATATAGTTATATCTATGAGACTTCATAGTATTATTCTCTCATATGTGTATGATATTCCTCAAATAATTTTGAGTTATTCCCAGAAAACAGACGAAATAACAAAAAAACTCACGAAATAAATCGTGAGTTTTTTTGTTATATTAGATCTTATTGTGTAGTGATAAGCATAGGGTTGACAGCTGTAGCACAGTTACCTGAACTTGCAGCTCATCCAGCAGGAGCTACACATGCATATAAGTTTCCGGTTACCGCACCAGTTACTACTGTAGGTTTATCTGTTGTATCATCGAGATCAATACCAATCTCTAATCTGAAATCATCATCTCCACCATCTGTTGCAGCTTTTTTAGTGAGATTCCCACCATTTTCAAATGTACCCGAAAGTTCATATTCTTGTTCTGGTATACCATTATCATCATCTGCAACATTATAGAAGTATTCAAAAGCTGTATTTGTTGTAGCTTCTCCATTTTTTGGATCTTTTGGAAGTTTCGCAACATAGAGAGTTACTCCAGAGAAACTTGTTCCTTTTGTTGGATATCTTCCATCATCTTGATAGTATTGTTCTACACCACCTTGAACAGCTTTCATATCAGAAATACGAGTTGTATCACGAGCTTTTTGTATTTGTGATGTAAATGTTGTTACTGCTCCAGTAGCAAGGATACCAATAATGGTAATAACAACGAGAAGTTCAATAAGAGTGAACCCTTTTTGTAAAGTTTTTATCATAAAGTCTTAATTATATATATAAAAATAACCAATTTATTATAGTGCTTCGTGTGATAATACAAAAGAACTCATAGGCAAAAGGACTTGCATTTTAGTTTAAATATTTTCTAAATACTTCTAAAAACTTAGCAGTAAATTTGAAATACAAATATTTTTCCCTATAATCGCGGGGTTATTTTTTAGATATAAGAAACTATGAAAGTAGAGAAAAAAATGCTTCCAAAATCTATTGTGGAGCTGATAATAGAAGAGTCAGCAGTAAATGTTGCAAAGTTTAGAAAACAGGTACTTGCCTCAGCTGCAAAAAATGCAGATGTAAAAGGATTTCGAAAAGGTGCTAGTGTTCCTGAGGATGTTATTATTCGTCAATTTGGAGAAGAAGTTATAGTTCAAATGACTATAGAAAAAGCTATAGAGGGAATATATAGAGAAACTCTTAAGAAGCAGGGACTAATGCCAGTATCTCAAGCTGAGATTCAAGAAGTGATTTCTCAAGATCCACTTAAAGTTAAAATACAAGTAGAAGTATTTCCAAGCGTAGAAATAAAAGATACATATAAAAAGGTAAAACTTACAAAACAAAAACTAACAGTATCTGCAGCAGAAGTAACAGCTGCTCTTGATGATATTCAAACTCGATTTACTCATTTCCATGATACAGATGCTACGCATATAGCTCATATGGGAGATAGAGCAACTATTGATACAGACGGTTACGAAAAAGGAGAGATGCTCGAATCTACTTCTATGAGGGATTATCCTTTGGTACTTGGTTCGAATATGCTTGTTCCTGGATTTGAAGAGGATATGGTATGAATGAAAGCCGGTGAAACAAAAGAAATAGATGTAACATTTCCAAAAGATTATCATAATGCAGAGTTTGCAGGAAAAAAGACAATGTTTAAAGTCACAGTAAAAAAGGTAGAACATGCTCATAAACCAGAATTTACTCCAGAGTTTATAAAGGATCTGAGAGGGCAAGAACTTGATTTAGCTGGATTTAAAAACCTTATCAAATCAGAACTGCTTGAAACAAAAGAGGCAAACGATGGAATGGAGCGAGAAACAAAACTCATAGAAGAACTCCTGAAACATACTACTCTAGATATTGGAGATCAGCTCCTAGCGCAACAAACAGAACAAGTATTTAATGAAGTGAAAGAAAATATTTCGAAAGATGGGGTAAAAGTTGAAGACTACTTAGCTTCTCTAGGACTCTCTGAGGATGAGTATAAAACACAACACATTCAATCTACAGCAATGAAAAGACTTCAAGGTGAAATTATACTTAATGAACTTATGATCAAGGAGAAAATAGAAGTTTCAGATAAGCAGATGGAAACAGAAGTTGCATCTATGATGTCTAAATTTGAATCAGAAGATGTACTGAAAAGACTGACTGAGCTGTATGTTCCTGGAAATAAGTATTATGAAGAGCTGAGAAGGAGAGTTGCATATAGGAGGTTGATTGATAGTTTCTTCACTGTCGCGAAATAATCATAGTGTTTTTTAAATAGCTTCTCTAGATTTTTAGGGGGAGCTATTTTTTGATAATCATAATTCCATCATCATTATCTATTTTAAGCACCTTATAATTAAGTTTTTTATTTTCTACATATTCATAAAGACTTTCCATTTTATATCGAAATTTTATCACATCATCTATGACTATAGTTGCTCACGGAAGGGCTTTTCCCC
>CALHAQ010000028.1 GCA_937931775.1 uncultured Candidatus Altimarinota bacterium
CGTATATCATATTTCTATCCCCTTTCGGATGTGAATGAATAAAGTGCAAGGATTATATCTTTTTTTTTTGTTTGTCAAACAAAAAAAGCCCAGTAGTATTATACATGAATCATACGCTATAACCTAGAAAGAATACATGAAACAAGATAGACTATTACGAGCAGAATCTATAAGTAAAAAAATAGTGAGTGAGTATATTATTATGGAGTTTCCAGAGCTCTGAAGTGAACATGGCATCATAACTGTAGTAGATGTAAAGATCAGTAGTGATCTTGGATATATGGATGTATTTGTAAGTGCATTAAATAATATTGATACACTTACTAAATCACTATCAGAACATGCCCACAATCTTCACAGATCTTTATGAAAAAAAATAGACTTTATTAAAGTTCCTAAAATTCGGTTTCGCTATGATGATAGTGGAAAAGATTCGTTTGAGATATATAATACTATTAAAAGTTTAGATATATAATCTTATGCTTGAAAAGATTCTTAATACTCTCAGATCAAAAAATACCAGTAAAAGGTCTCCTCATGTCAAAAAGGAAAGACATAATTTTTTAGGTTCAGAACAACAACTCTTATTTAGAAAAAGAAAAAAACGATTAATTATCCCTTATCTCCATACTTTTTTAGAAAAAAAACATAAAAATAATATACCCTATATATCACTTGCTGCCTTGATTCTAATTCTTTTAGCCCTAGGGGCTATATTTATGACACCACTCTTACATGTAAATCAGGTATATATATTTAGAAAAGATGCTATTATTAATATTGATCAAGCATATGCAAACGTAGAATATATACGTGAGAAAAATATTCTCTTACTCAATACAAGTGAATTAGCAGAAAAACTCCAAAAATCACAAAAATCTATTTCGAGTATAGAAATAGACCTCAGTCTCCCGAATACGGTTACAATAGAGTTAGGATCACATCCAGCTATATTTCAAACTGAACAACATTTAGTACTTACTAATGGAGTGGTTATATCAAAGGATTCTAAAGAGTACTTAGATATACCTCAGCTTCATGTATCAAAAAATATAGAAGATTATGCTATTTTTTGAAATACTCTCAATACAGGAGATATAAAAAATATTCAGCTTATACTTAGTAAAAGCAAAAAAAATATTCTCGGTTTTTCTCCCCTGCAAAAAAAGTACTATATTACCGAGAGAGAACTAATACTTATCAATGATATTGGAACACTATTTATTTTTGATCTCGATAATAATATCGAAAAACAAATTGAGAAACTCGCTATATATCAAAAGGAAAAAGAAAATATAAATGAAAAGAGATATATTTATATTGATTTACGTATACCAGAAAAATTATTTTTATGTCCTCTAGAATCAGAGTTTAATTGTAGAGAAAATTTAAAAAGAATATATAGTCAGAATATCTTCCAAAGTCTGACTACAGGACTTTCTCAATCCCAACAATAAGTCATCCTTTTTGAGAATCCTTAAAATAGAGAGTATCTACGAGATGTGAAATAATAAGGAAAAGCCCTCTTCAGCGAATAGAATGATGTTGAGCAAAATCCTTATTTTCATATTTACCTCGTATTTTTTCCATATCGCTAGATTTTTTTGCATGATCTCATTTTCCTGTATCTACAACACTCACGCTCACCTTAAACTTCCCCTCTTGAGTAGGAATAATTGCAATATTTAAGTAATTTACATCACCTTTTTGACTTCAATATTCTATAGCATTATTATTCATTTCATCGATAATAAGAACAAATCTTGTCCTCCATTTAGGATCAATATTATATGATTTACAAATACTATCTACTATTTCACGCAATAATTTTGCTGATCTAAAGTCTGATGGGTATGCTATAGATATATCTACTCATTCACCCTGACAAAGCGCAGTAATACGTTCACTTCACTTACTCTCAGGAGAAAAGTCTTCAAGATAAAATTCTTTCATTTAATCTATGCATAATTATATACCTATACAGTATAGCACGAAAGAATTAAAAAATCAAAAAAAGTACTCCAATTTCTGAAGTACTTTTTTGAAATAGTAATATGACTATCTAACAGCTTCTTTAAAAGTTTTACCAGCTCTGAAAACAGGAGATTTCATAGCAGGAATTTTAATAGCTTGTCTTGTTCTTGGGTTTACACCATTTCTAGCAGCTCTATGAGCAACTTTGTATGCACCAAAACCAGTAATATTTACTTCTCCACCTTTAGAAAGTTCAGAAGTAATAATATCTATTTGAGCAGCAAGTACTTTTGCAACAGCGTCTTGTGAAAGACCAGCAGAAGCAGCAACAGCTTTAATAAAGTCTTGTTTTTTCATAATCAAAAAATTAATTAATATAAAATAAACACTAAGATTCTAGCACTATAAAAAGCTTTTTCAAGTTTTTTTTATATTTTTTTGCTATTTAAAGCTGTTTATAAGAAAAATAACTTTCATAAATGGCTTGAAATAGCTAATTTCATGAATATATAGAATATTTCAAAATTCCTAAGAATTCAGTATTATCTATAGTAGTTTCCAGGTTTTGTGTGTATTTTCCTATACGAGCTTTTGATGAAATGATAGCTCTTGGAATGGTAAAATCAGATAAACTCGAAAGTTCATACACTATATCTGATG
>CALHAQ010000029.1 GCA_937931775.1 uncultured Candidatus Altimarinota bacterium
CACCAGCCAGACCAACAGCCAGACCAGCACCAAGACTCATAGCAGAAATATCCATAATATTTTCTCTTAAAAATTAACTTATTATAAGTGTATCATATCTTTCTATAGGAGGCAAAGATTTACTCTATACAATATAACGTACATTATACCTTTCGTTATTATCAAATAATTCAGTGAATAATAAATCACCCTCTAATATATCTGGAGCAATAACAAGGTTTCTACCTAAATCACAAGAAGCATAGTGAGACCAATTTTTTCACTCTGATCGTGATTTCATTTTCATAACTTCATTGAGAAATTTTTCAACTAACTTAGATCAATCCTCTCCTTTACCGATTTGACCGATAAATATACTAAAGTTCTGCCATAACTCAGAGTTTGGAGCTCCTGGTATATATCAAGCATTAGCACTTTCTGTAATATTTTCATCTATAAGTTCTTCAGTTTCAGGATTACTTGAAAAAACATTTCAATCATTTCAGCATTGAATTATGTATTTCTCATCATGTAGTTTAAATTCTCATACTCATGAAATCTTTATAGTATCTCCTATTTCAACACTAGCCTCACTCAATCCTGTTTCTTGGCATATTTCTTTCCAGGTTTTTCTTCTTTCTAGAATATCTTCTTGCATCTGAAGTTGTAAGGCTTCATCTCGTAATTTAAAACGCAAGTGATTCACAATATCACATTCTTGGAATTCTTCATCATGCGGTATAGTAGATATTTGAGGTATTGCTGTTATTTTTCCGATATATCAACCAAGGGATATTAAATCTGAAATATAAGATTTTTCATGAAAATAAGAATCTTTTCCAAACAAAAATAGGTCCCCTAATCGACCTCATATATCTTGCATGAACATAGGTGTAGTAGGTAAATCATCTATAAGTGAGCTGATTATATTTCTATAGTCTTCTCTTTGAAGAGTTTCTGGTGTAAATCAGAGTACTCCACCTCTCTCTTGAAAATCTAAAGATGCTTGCCTATCATCTCCAACTAAATCTTTATCTGCCATGAGCAAAAAGTCCTTACACCTCTCGGCAACATCTAAGATACTCTGTCTAGATTCTTGCATATCCTCTAAAATTTCACGAGTTGCATCACCTAAAATATTTTTCGGGTATTTCAATGCTTCTTCCACAGAATAAAATTTACCAGAATGCACTTCTCAGCTTGTCATGAGATCCGGAGTATCTGATGTTGTATTTACGACAGACTCGATATGCTTCCCACTTGAGAGAATAGATTCAATACTTCCTGCTTGAGAAAAAAGATATGTTTGAATTTGTATAGAAACACCTTCATCTGGTGATATGTTTGAATAATTTCTATGTGGTCTAATGTTTTGATCAGGAATATTAAGCCCATCAAGTTCCTCTGTTATTTCCCTTCGTAGAGACGAAATACTATCATTATCTTCTTCATCAACTTTTCATCCTGGTAATACTAAAAATCATTGTCTATTTCTACATAGATATACTTGATCTTCAGAGTTAAAAATAAGCCCCCCTACAACCTGTATTGGTGTTTCTTGGGTGTTTATATTATTATCCATAAAAATCTTTTATGCAGTAGCTTCCATAAATGCCATACGTATGAATATAGCAACTAAGAGTGGAAATACCATAGCCTGGATAACTGCGACAAGCAGTCCCTGGAGATATACGAGAATCGGGAATAATACTGGGAAGTTTATTCCTCACATAAACCCTGTAATACTTTGGGAGAAACTTGAGACTCCTACTACGAGCATTCCGAGGAGGATCGTTCCTGAGGTCATGTTTCAAAAAAGCCTGAAAGCAAGAGAGATAACCTTTGCAAAGAGTCCAATGATATCGAGAAATCAGAGAAAGAGTGATATCACGATATCTCCTATTTTTGCTATAATAAAGAGTGGATAATATACAAGTGATGAGAGTTTTCCTCTTTCAACTTCAATATATCATTTTCCCCAGAATGGGAGGTAATTGTAGAAGAATTTTTTAAATCCGAGGGATCCAAACTGGATATATATCAGCAAGAGGGTTGAGAAGAGTGCGAGAGCAATATTAAACTGCATATCTGCTGTTGGCATCACTATATACTGTGCAAGATAAAATTCCCCTGCCTGAGATATACCAAATACTGGAGCTATGAAATCAAGCAAAATTCCTGAAATATTTGCAAAAAATATTACAAAGAAAAGTGTGACTATATAGGTCTTGATATGTACTCCGATATCCTTACCCAGTATATCGCTATAAAAATTATATACTCTTTCATAGAATAGATCCATGAGAATCATAGCTCTAGTTCCAGAAAACTTCTGTAGTAAACCAGCGAGCAATATGAATACTACTACGCAAAATACTATTCCCACCATAGAGGGAGAAAGATAGAAAGCTATAAGGCTTTGAAAGGTAGGATCGAATTGTATCATGTTTTTGCGCTTAGATATATGTCTTTAGTCTAGCATATATAGATATTTCAGGCAAATATTTGATATAAACTCTTTTTTCGGATATGATACGTATATAGCTTATATATTTACCCAACAAATTATGCAATTATTTGGAAGTGAAAAAGTACATAAACTCAAGATTTTTGAAGGAATAGAAGCTAGTGTTGTAAGTGAAATCATTGACAATGCTGCAAAAGAAACATTTATTTCAGGAGAAGTCATCATGCAAGAAGGAGATGCTCCAAATGGAAAGGGATACATTATCGAAGAAGGAAGCGTTAATGTACTCCTGTGAGAAAATATCACGACGAAACTTACTCCAGGAGATATTTTCGGAGAAATTGCTCTGCTCAATGAAGAACCAAGGAGTGCAAGCGTTATAGCTGAAAGCGATGTGACGGCAATCATCCTCTCACAAGATATGCTCTTTGAAATGATTAATAATGATGATAACTCTATCAACAAAGAAATTATGAGAAGAATGGAAGAAAATCTCGAAAGCGAATAATATTTTTTTCATATAAATGGGCTCTCCAGTTGGAGAGCTTTTATTATAATTAAAAATAGTTTTAGTAATTATTTGACATATATTAATATTAATATATAATAATATTTAATTTTATATATTTATTATTGAATATGAAAAATTCAACGATAGGAAAAGTGCTTGCTCTAGGTATGAGTGCTGGAGTTTTAACTAATTCGTGAGCAGCTCTAGCAGCTAATACTCATCTATGTGAAGTACGTGAAGGTACATCTGCTTGAGTACAAAACGCTATTTCAAAGCCTACACCAACTAGTGTATGAGATATACAATTTACAACTGAAGCTAATAAATTTTCTCAATTCAAATACCATGAAGAAAGAGGAGAAAAAGGAACAAAATATAGGCTTCCTAATACCCTGAGTTGAAATACTCTTGATATCTACTTTATAACAAACCAATCTCAACTCGATAATGCTGATAAAGCAGATTTAGATAACTACGCAGAATCCTTAAGAGCTGTTGAATGAGATATAACTATAAACCTCGAAGGATTTGCCGATGCAAGAGGATGAGATAAGAGGAATGATTATCTTTCACAAAAAAGAGCTGAAAATGTCAGAGCTTACCTTGAGGAAAAACTTTGAAGAAATGTAAGTTTTAGTATCGTATCTCATGGAGAAACAAAATCAAATGGAGCAGACAAAGCAAGAACTCTTGACGAAAAACTCGCTCTGAGAAAATTTAGAAGAGTATCTGTATCTCCAAGTACCAGCGTCATAGCATCTGGTCTCGCGAAGAGTCCTGCGGATATTTATCTCCTCGATGCTTCTAGTTCTATGATAGGAGATAAATGGGAAAGTGTCGCAAACTATAATTTTCCTGACAGCGCAAAAATATTCACTTTTAATACAAATAATAATGGAGAAAATTGTGCTAAAGATATTGGAGATCAAGTAGTTAGATGAGGAACACCTCTCTACGAAAGCCTCCTAGAACTCACAACAAATACAACTCATTCTGGTAAATCAATTACTATTCTGAGTGATGGTGAAGCTGATACTTACTCATTACAAGAAGCTGTAAATAACGCAAAACAAAACAATATAACAATAAATGTTATTGGGGTAGCCTCTTCAGATAATGCCAGCCTGAGAAGAATAGCAGATGCTACTGGATGAAGTTTTTATTTCGAAGGGAATTAGTTAACATACATCACAAAAAGCTCTCCAGTTGGAGAGCTTTTTTATATGTCCTATATATCAGTTCATCACACTATCCTAAGTCGCGGTTTCGTATCATCTATTTTTAACTGCTTATACTTCTTTTCAAGATCCATTATTTGAAAAGCGAGATAATAACGGAATTTCAACATATGAGCTTTTGCCCCCTTAGGATCTTTTTCAGGAGATGGCCATGATATTCATGTACGTGCTTCAAAATCATTCTGTACTCTACGAACGAGTGCCATATCTAGGATTTGGTCTATTTGATTTTCTCAAAGTAGGTATTGTACTTTTTCATATCTTTGTATCTTCTTTAGAACGCTAGCTCTTTCTGATTTATTCTTCAGATTATCTCTGGTAATTTCTCACTGATAGTTTACTTCATGTTCTTTTGATTGATAAGAATATACTCTATATCCACTGTCTGTAGCCTCAAGAGTATAAATCACTTCTCCTCTATCGTTTATAGGAATTCCATTTCGTATAGACAGCTGCAGAGATTCCCATAGGTCAGTAGGTTCATGATTGAGATGTCATGTTCTCATTTTTGTATGTACTCTCTCATGAGAGATTTCTAATACCTGAGCTACATTTTCTATATATACCTCTCTGAGGCAATCAAATAAATGAAGTGATATAGTAAGCTCATCTTGGCCTTTAGAGTTATCGACAAAAGAACATTTATTATCTCGACAAAATTTTAAGAAATCACTAAAAAACCGATCATCAGAAAATATCATTTTGAGAATATCACTACACTGTGGGACATCTTCAGCATATGGGATAGAATGGTAGAAATCATATACGAATGCTTGAAATGTTTCATCTGCAAACATTTTACGGATCGGAGTATTTGCTTGTGCCTCTGATAGCATTTGACGAAAATATATAATATAGTTTTAATTACTATAAGATTTAGAAGTATGAAGTCAAAAAAAATACCAACATAAATTTACTTTTTATATATTTTATTTATAATAATTTTATGAATAAAATATGAGACTCTATTTCGATACACCAACCTCACTTCCTTCCATGGTATCCATACATGTTGAGGATTTTAAGTGGGGAATCTTATGTGACATTTACACAGTCAAAATATAAGCCTCAATACTTTCATAATCGTACGTGATTATTACAAAAAGATGGGAGAATTCTCAGTGTCTCACTTCCTGTTAATGGGAGTCAGAACACAATTTTTGAAGACGTTACTATTGATAGTAATCACTGAGTTCGTGCATCAAAAAAAATCATAAGAGTTATGGAATATAACTATGCTCATTCCCCATACTTTCAGGACATTTTCGAAAAGATAGAAAATATACTTACTGTAACATGATGAGAATCTCTCGAGGATATAAATTTACAATGACTACAGGTACTTGCAGAAATTCTTGAAATACCTATGCCGGAAACACACAAACAAAACAATGAGGAATATACAGGTGAAAATCGAACTGATAATCTGATACATGAAATAAGGAAAAGATGAAAATCTACATACCTCACAGGATGGTGAGGAGGAATGGATCCGAAAGTATTTGATTTAGAAAAATTCAAAGAAAATGGTATAGATATGAAATACCTCGACTCTTCAAGACTTTCAAAATATCCAGCGCAAAATGGAGTTTCGATTCTTCACCATCTCTTTCATGATGGACCAGATCAAGTGAGAGCTCAAATGGAGCAGGATCAATCTGCATTTGTAAGTCTCAAGATATAAAAAAAACCTTGAAATAAAATTCTATTTCAAGGTGAAAAAATATACTACTTACATTTTTTAGGAGCTCGTCTTTTATGACGAACAACTGAAACCGTCTTCTTTCATCCGGATTTCCTTTTACAACCACATCCTGCCATAATGGTAAAAAGGGTTAAGCAAATACATAAGCTAACTTAGCTTAACTTAAAAGTATTTGCAATCTGGTCTTAAATTCTTAGTATTTGCTCACTAGTCGACCAAAATCTAGTAACAAACAATAATATAAACTCTTCAAGACTGCAATTTTCTAGAGTTTATTTTTTTGTATTAGCTAAGTAACACAGAAAAAGTAATTTACATAATGTAAACTACAAACTGATATCAAATTTTCACTTGATCTCAAATCATAATTTACATTCCCTTTGCAGGAAAAGAGCTCTCCTTTCGGAGAGTTCTTTTTGGCTATTTTACCCTTCACATCATACACAACTAATCTTTCTACTGAGCTCTTGTGCTGCTGATTTGGAGTGTTGGTAGTAGAGAGTTTTGATTCCTTGTTTCCATGCATCCATGTAGAGTCCGTTGATATCTTTGGCAGATGTGTCTGGGTGGACCATGAGGTTGAGTGACTGGGCTTGATCGATGAATTTTTGTCTGTCGGCAGCTTGGTCGATGATGACAAACTGATTGATCTCTGAGAATGTTTTGAAAACATCTTTTTCGAGCTGAGAGAGGAAGTCGAGATGACGAACTGATCCATCATGGTCTCGGATTGATGCCCACGTATCTCTGTCATTTTTCCCTTTCTGCTCGAGGAGTTTTTCAAGAGCTCCATTTTTGATAGTGACCTTCATTTTCGCAAGATCCTTTACATAGGTATTTGACCACCATGGTTCTATTCCTTGAGATACTTGTCCGAGAATAAAGGCAGATGAAGTATTTGGAGCAATCGCGTTGAGCGTCGTATTTCTTCGACCATATCCCTTGAGAACTGGAGCTTCTCCAAGCTCTTTTGCGAGATCCTGTGATGCTGCATATGATTTATCATGAATGAGCTGGAAGATTTCTTTATTGAGAGCCATAGCGTCTGGATGCTCAAAAGGAATCATCTTAGATTGGAGGTATGAATGCCATCCAAGTGCTCCAAGCCCAAGCGCTCTATGGTTGTGAGCAAAGTTATAAGCTCGCTCCATAAATGAAAATGCGAGTCTATCATCTTTGTCCTCACTATCTCTAAATGCTGCGAGTTTATCTACAAACTCTTGGAGTACCGCGTCAAGGAAATAAATCATACACTCTACTGCATCTGTATCTTTCCACTCATCATATTTTGCAATATTGATAGAATTCAGACAACATACAAATGACTCGTCTGTGTTTGAGGGAAGCATAATCTCTGTACAGAGATTTGATGCCTGGATTTTCATCTTTTTATCTTGGTACACATCTGGTGCTCCATTATTACAGTTATCTGAAAAGAGAATATATGGATATCACATCTCTCCTCTTGCTTGAATAACTTTTGCCCAGATAGCTCTCTTATCAGCGTCCCCTGCCTTCATTTCTTCGAGCCACGCATCCGTTACGGTTACCCCTGTAGTAATTCTCTGAATTGGATTCCCTTCTTTTCCTATTTCTAGAAATTCTTCTATATCATCATGCTCTACTGGAAGATAGGCTGCAAATGAACCTCTTCTCACAGCTCCCTGAGATACTATATCTATTCCTTTATCAAATAACTGCATAAAATGAACAGCTCCAGAAGAGTTTCCATTGTTTTTAATCTCTGCTCCTCTTGGACGAAGTGCTCCAAAATATCCAGATGTTCCTCATCCATATTTACTCATCATCCCTACCTCTGCATTGGTATAAAGAATATTTGCCATATCATCTCCGAGATATGATCCAAAACATGAAATAGGAAGTCCTCTCTCCAGACCAAAATTTGACCAAACAGGAGAAGAAAAACTATAAAATCCTTTAGATGCGTAGTCATAAATCTTATCCGCGAGTCCTTTCTTTCCTATAATTCTCTCCGCACTATCAGCCATAAATCTGATTCTCTCTTCTGCTGATTGACCATTTATAAGGTATCCGTTATTGAGAAATTTTCTTGAGTATTCATTGAGCCATTCCATAATCATTTTGGTTAAAGTAAATATTTTCCCTGAGATGAGAACCTTTGCAATCTTTCAGGGAAAAGAATTGAGGTATTACAATATTTAAAAGAGATCATCTGAAGTAATTGACTTACTTCTCTTGTTATAGTTTGTACTACGTTTTACGAAGAAATCTCCGTGTTTTGTAGACATAATCTCATCATCAAACCAGTCTGTCTCTGCGAGGATATCCTCATCTATTTCAAATACTTTTTCAAGTCCTATTGCTTCAAGAGACTTATTAAATCTATTTTTTACAAACTCATTAATAACAGTTTTGGGAAGGAAATCTATTTCTCCTTCTTCAAATATCCAGTCTACTACTTCCATTTCTGCTTCGTATGCTTTTATACAAGCTTTTTTTACAATATTATTATGATCATCATCAAACCATGTTGGGTGCTCTGCCTTTATGATATTAATGAGTTCTATTCCAAAGAGTCCATGAATTTGTTCTTCTTTACTTGTTGCTTCTACAACATTAGATATTCCCTTAAATATATTCTTATGCTTATTAAAAGCCATGATTATGAGAAATTGTGAGAAGAGAGATACATGCTCTATAAAGAGTGAAAATAAGAGTATAGAGTGAGAATATTCTTCTGGATCATCTGATTTTGATCCCTTAAGTGCATCTTGGAGATAGTTTACCCTCTTATTCATTATGGGTATATTCTTGATTCTTTCAAAGTCTCCGTTGAGACCAAGTACTTCAAGCAGATGAGAGTACGCGTCCATATGACGAACCTCTGATTCTGCAAATGTTTGTCCAACAGCTCCAATCTCTGGTTTTGGAAGATGTTTATATACATCTCACCAGAATGTTTTTACCGAAACCTCTATTTGAGCAATAGCCAGCATACAGTTTTGCAGAGCATTTCTTTCGATAGGAGTTACATTTACTTTAAAGTCTTGTACATCAGAGGTAAAAGAAAATTCTGTATGTACCCAGTATGAATGACGAATCGCATCAACATACTCAAGAAGCTCTGGATATTCATATGGTTTGAGAACGATTCTTTTTCTGAAAATACTTCGTACTCTGTCTTTTTTTCTTTCTTCACGATACAGGATATATGCTTTTGCTCCCTCAAAGAGACCTGCTTTCATAAGCTCAAATTCTACCATATCTTGTACCTCTTCAACACTTGGTATAAATTCTTTTCCGTGTTCTTTTACAAACTTAATAACACGTTTATCTACTTTTTTTGTTACTTTTTCAGCATCTTCCAAACTTGTTTTGTGTTCTATTTGTTCAAGACACTTAAATACAGCCTGAGTAATCTTTTGTTTATCAAAAGGAACCAGCTCTCCAGATCGTTTTTTAATACTTTCAATACTCATTTATTCGCTATCTTTAGACAATACTTTCCTACTTAAAGAAAAAAATAAAGCACGACTCAACGCGCGGTAATCACATACATAGAATCTACGAATTTTGAAACGATATGCTATAAAAAAATGAACAGTCATGTTAAAAAAATGTGCAAAACTAAATAGGGGTGTTTTATGCTCCAAAAAAACTCCTTTTTGAGGAGTTTTTTTAATGAAAATTTAAGCTGTTGAAAACTTTATTTTTGTCAATTCGGGTGATATTTATTCTACCCACGAAATAGCATCTACGGGACAAGCTGCAATCGCATCATCTACATCAAAACCTTGATAGTCATCTTTGAGTACTACTTCTGATTTTCCTTCGTCATTGAGCTCAAATACATCTCCAGATATTGCGACGCAGGCACTACATCCTATACAGGTCTCATTTACATCTGGAACTGCAACATTTGCTGCTCTCAGTTTCTCAACTTGCTCTGGTGATATTATAGCCATACTTTCCATTAAATTATAATTGACTGGATTATACCCTGAAAAAGAAAAAATCAAGCCCGAAAGCCTGATTTCTTATATTATATTTAGTTTCCGTAACTATGGTCAGTCTAAGATTTTGTATTTCTTAGGAAACACTGTTTGTAGGAGCCTTTATCCATCGGAAGGAGTGAACCCTCACCAAGATAGTTTGTGTAGAACACCTACGGTAAATTTTTTGGTGTAAGAAAAAATTATTAGACCTGCCACCTATAGAACAGAAGACACATGTATTATACTTAGCCTAGACTTTCACGGCAAATTTTTTATACTCCTAAAGTATAATCTATCTCCTTAAGAAAATCTTATGTTTTCCCTATGTGTAGTACAAAAACCCTCTTTTTCTTATTCTCAAAATACTCTTGACGATATAGTAGTAATAATTTCTAAAAATATATTACAACAGCAGAATTGAGTGCTAAATATTGTCTTTATAGAGCCAGAAGGTATACAAAAGTTGAACAACAAATACAGACAAAAGGATGAAGTAACCGATGTACTCAGCTTTCACTATCATGACGATTTCTCACAGTTATGATCAGAGGATATAGCTGGAGAACTCATTTTTTGTGAAGAGAGAGTTATCTCTCAATGAAAAGAGTACGGCCTATGAGCAGAAAAAGAATTCTATAAACTTGTTATTCACTCTTGCCTACACATCCTCTGATTTGATCATGAAGATGATAGTGAATATGAAGAAATGAAGAAATGGGAGGAACTTGTTTGGGATGAAATTTTCGTAAGTTAATACTATTTCGATATAGATGTAATTTCTCAAATATTTGCTTCTCGAGGTTTTGCTAACTCTCTATGAAATTTTAAAAACTCAATACGCTCTGAAATTGCTGACTTAAGTAACTGAGTATCCACAGATAAACATTCGGGTTTTTGATCTTTTTCTATAGATTCTATTAATATATCTGTCGCTTTAACTTTTGATGAAGCACATTGTATTCACATATCAATATCTGCTGTTGTCATAATCTGTGATTGTCAGACAACATTATCAATAAGTCCTCGGTAGCCCTTACATCATGTGTTAACTATATCTTCCATTTGCTCCAAAACTATCGGGTCAATAGTACATTCTTTATCTTGAGCGCTGGCTCAAGTCATTGATAATCATAGGGTTAAACCAGCTGTTGCAAGTAGAT
>CALHAQ010000030.1 GCA_937931775.1 uncultured Candidatus Altimarinota bacterium
CTTTCTTCAGGAGAGGTTGGTTTCTTAAAGCAATTCGGAGGATCTGCAAGTGATGTTCCAGGAAAACTGCATGTTGATAAAGGAAATGGTATTTACATTACTTGATATTTTGGATGATTCTCTTCTCAAGGAGTAAGAGTACTTACGAGTAATGGTGACCTTGATGCATTTGTTACAAAAATAAATTCAAAAGGTGATGCTGAGTGGTCTGAAAACATTGGTTCTCTTGGGAGAGATAATGGAGTAAGTGTTGCTACTCTGAATGATGGAAATATCGTAATAACAGGAACTTTTGGTGATGATCTCCTATTTGGTCAACAATCATTTGAAAATAAATGATGAAGCGATATCTTTGTTGGAACAATATTAAAAGATTCCATAAGTCAGTAATTGTAGTCTTATAAAAAAGAACCAGAGAATATTCTCTGGTTCTTTTTTTATTTTATATATAATAGAATATATAAACTTTCTTAAAAAACATATGCTCTACATAGTACCAACCCCTATTTGAAATCTTGAAGATATGACTTATAGGGCAGTAAGAATATTATCAGAGGTAGAAATAATAGCTTGTGAAGATACAAGAACATCTTGAATTCTTCTCAAACATTATAATATCCCAACTAAAACTATTTCGTATCATTCACATTCAGGGCAAACGAAAGTAGATAAAATAATATCTATACTTAAAGAGGGTCAAGACGTAGCACTCATATCAGATGCATGAACTCCTGGTATCTCAGACCCAGGCTATGCGCTTGTATGAGCTGCCTTAGAAAATGATATAGAAATAACTGCTCTCCCATGATCATCTGCAGTTATTACAGCTTTATCAGCGTCTGGGATGTCATCTCACCATTTTCTCTATCTAGGGTTCCTTCCAGTTAAAAAGTGAAGACAAACACTTCTCACTCGGCTCTCACAATGTAAAACAGAAACAATAGTGGTATATGAAAGTGTTCATCGAATCGAAAGAACTCTTACTGATCTCATTAAATATTTCTGAGAAGATCATAAAGTGGTCATATGAAGAGAACTCACAAAGAAATTTGAACAATATATCAGAGGAACACTTCTAGAAGCATCTATCTATTTCAAAGAAAATCCCGGGAAAATAAAAGGAGAGTTTGTAGTATTATTTTAATTACCACATAATGAATATTTCTATTTGATCTATTAGTGACTACTCAGATTGTAAAAATATTTCTGATGCTTTTAATGAGTCTACTCCTACTAAAGAGGTTTTTCAAGAACTTATTAGAAACGATCAACTCTATGTCATAAAAATTAATAATATTATTGTATGATTTATATCTTATAAACTCCTATGGAATGAAAGTATCTTTCTACAATTCTTAAGAGTACATAAAGACTATCATAGGAAATGAATTGCAACAAAATTAATGCAATATATTGAAGATATCTCTAAAGAAAGAGGAGCCTATGAAGTTTTTAGTACAATATTAGTAGAAAATACCGCATCAAAAAGACTCCATGAAAATAGGGGATATAAACTTTCAGGAGAAATTACTTTCGACTCATGAAAAGAACTCGTTTATTTAAAAGTATTATAGTATGGATATATGAAATGCGCTTCGAAGAGCTGGTCGTGAAGATATAACTATCAGAGCAGTTCTAGCAAAAACTATTGGGGATGTATATAATCATGAGGTCATTATTGAATCAGTTAAAATACACGGAAAAAAAATTATCATAAAAACTGGGAAACCCCTTATAAACTCTGAACTTCAAATGCTTGAGTGACGTATCAAAGAATTAAGTATAAAAAAATTAAAAGATATGTGAATCAAAATAACTCAAGATGTAAAATTCAGATTCGTATAAAAAATACCTTCTAATTTAGAAGGTATTTTTTTATAGTATGATTATTTGATTTTAATAAACTGGAGTTCATATTCTACCCCATCTATCATCACTCTATTTGTTTGGGTAAACGCTTTTTTAGACTCCATGATATTTCCCTTCATATATATATTATTTGCATTAGCTGCTGGCACTATAGTTCCTACCATAAGAATAAGACTGACAATAATAAGCACAATAAAAGTTGTTGATTGAAGTGTCTCATCAAAAAATTTATAGTAGTTATTTACTGCTCTTTGTACCATTACTCTAGCTAACTTAAATATTTATAACTATAGTATGACACATATTTTTCAATGAGTCAAAAAAATGAATGTTTTTTACTACTTCATTTTCTTATGAAGGTATATTGAATAATAGAGAGCTGGAATAATAAAGAGTGTCATGAATGATCAAGCGAAAAGACCAAAGATTATAGTATATCATAGTCCTGCCCAAAATGCATCCTGGAGAGCAAGTGGAAGTACTCAGAAAAGTGTTGTAAGCGTAGTAACTATAATTGGTTGAAGTCTAGATTTTCCAGCTGCTACAAGCGCTTCTACATAGTTTTCTAATTCAAGTTTTGTATTTCCAGCATTTCTTACAAGTCGTTCGAGATTTCTATTAATTCTATCTACGAGGATAATCGCATCATTTACTACTACACCCGTTAGTGCTATAAATCATATCCCAAAAGTCATACTATATGGATTCCCCGTAACGAAGAGTCATATATTCACTCATAGTAGAGCAAGGACAACTGAGTAGAGTATTATAAGAGGCTGAGAATATGAATTAAACTGAAATACAAGAATCGTAAATATAAGAAATAATGCTATAAAAAACGATTGAAGTGTAGCCTGAATAAGTTCTGCATTTTCCTCATTTTCTCCCCCAGCTGTATATGATATACCTTGTGGATAGTTATAATTTTCAGCAAACTCAATGAGTTTTGGCTGTATCTCACTTGGAAGCACACCTGGCTCAAGATCAGCGTTTGCTCAAATAGTTATTTTTCCATCCTCTCTTCAAATAGATGAAAGACCTGGCTGAAAAGCAAAACTTGCATAGTCCCCTACTCGAATATTTCCTGACTGAGTAGAAATAATAAGATTCATAATATCAGTAGGATTTACTATATCTTCAAATTCTGCAATAGAAAGAATAATATCATTATCTTCAAAACTTGAAGATATAGATCAAGAGTTTATCCCTGCTATATAAAAACGGATTTCTGAGAGTATATCATCTGGAGTAAGTCCTGCAAAACTCAATTTTTGTCTATCAAACTGAAATACAAACTGCCCTGGATTGTTTCACGAAGAGGTAGATACATTCTTGGTCCCTGGAATCGTTTGCAAGAATGTTTTAAATTCATCTGCAACATCTTTGAGCGTATCAATATCTTTTGAGCTATTTGCATTGAGTTTCACTCATACTGGTGATCCTGCTGGAGGTCCATTTTCTACTGTAGCTACTTCTACTAATAAGCCATCAGATTGAAGAATATCTAGTTTTTCAAGTATCTCTGTTTCTATTACAAAGACATCTTTGAGTCAGGCTTTTTGACGGATCTTGCTATCTGTAAGCTCTATATAAACAGAGAGAGTATTCCCTGCAAGAGTTACATAATACACTTTCAGTTCTTCAAAAGATGAAAGCACTTGCTCAACCTGAGGAATATACTTTTCAAGTGATTCTTTATTTGCTCAAACTTGTCACTCAACAGAAATATTTATTATCCCTTCATCTGAAGCTGGAAAGAGTGTAAATCATATCCTTGGAGCAAGAAATACAAATGATAAAATCAGAAGTAAAAAAGGAATAAATATAGATAATAGTCTAGATTTTCGAGAATTGAGAAAAGTAAGTAACAAGTTGTAATAATGTCATCCTAAATAATCTAAAAACTTATCTCTGAGAGTATAGGAATCCTGAGAACTCTTTGTTTTTCATTCTCTCTGCTCATCTAAAAACTTTTGCTCATCTTTTGAAAGTGTTTTTTCAAATTTTGCATCACTATGATACGAAGTCTTCTTTTTTGAAAGCTTATAAAACAATGCAGTGGCAAGAGTAAGAGATAATATAAGAGCTCAAAGAAGTGTAATAAATACTGTTATAGGTATATATGAAAGAAATCTTCCGAGTATTCCTGGAAGAAATATCATTGGAAGAAATGCAACAAGAGTTGTCATCGTACCACTAATAAGTGGAGACTTAAGATCTCTTACTGCAAGAATGACCGCATTTTTCCTACTGTATCAAAGTCGCTGTCTCTCTGCTGCTCATTCTATAATTACAATGATCGTATCAATTGCTATACCAAGGGTGAGCACAAGAGAAAAATTGGTCAAAAAATTAAGAGAGAAACCGATCGTATTGAGTACTATAAAAGTAATAAAGAACGCGAGAGGAAGAAGAATACTTGCAATCATAGATTCTCTCAGTCCTACAAATACAAATATGGTAAGGAAAACTAATACGAGTGTTTGGATAGCTGTTTGACCAAGGTTTTTATAGTCTTCTATAATTACTTCTCATAAATCTTGCGAATAAGCTACATTCATATCTTCAAACCCTGAAGTATTTTCGAGGAATTCAGATAAAGCAAGTTTTGCTGATTTTGAAACAGTAAACACATTATCACCTGAAGATTTATTAAATGAAAGAGTTACATAACTTTTTCCTGTCTGATTATAAAAACCAAGAGATTTTACAACATCTTCATCATATTCTCTATTAATAGTCGCAATATCTTTGAGACGAACAAGAGAAGAGCCATTTCCTTTAATAATAGTATTTTCTAAGTCACTAATATCAGAGAACTCTCCATCAAAACGAAAATCATAGTTTAATTCTCATACAGAGTAATTTCCAAGTGGAGTATTTTTATTATAGGATCTGAGTGTATTAGATATTCCAGCGATATTGAGGTTTAATAACTCTAGTTTTTCTTTTGAGATAAGTACATTGATATCATAGTCACTTGCATCAGAAGCGCTGCCATCGAGTCATGCTCACACTCCTCATATATTTATTTCAGATATTCCAGCTTTCCCTTCCAAAGCATTTTG
>CALHAQ010000031.1 GCA_937931775.1 uncultured Candidatus Altimarinota bacterium
GTGAGTCATATTTTCTCCATTCTTCTCCAGACTCAACTATACTCTTCAAGAGTATCGAGTATAGATATATCTGGGATTCATATCATGTGTCAGAGTATATATGCAAGCTTCGCATCAAAGAGTATATGCTCTCATGGAACATAAATAGTAATTTCAGGATAAAATATTTCTTGAACTTCTCTATTTTCTGAGTATTCAAGAGATGGACTCATCACTGAAAAACTATCTTTTCACGCGAGAATATAGTGAATATCTTTTCTTACTCATATCAGAGTCTTACAATTTGTATCATCACTGTTTATAATACAGAAACCTCCTGGGATGATATTATTTATAAACTTTTTAAATGCTGAAAGGTAACTGTCAGGAGTTTTAAAATAATCCGCATGATCGTATTCAATATTTGTGATGATTGCGACAGTAGGTTTGTATGCAAGAAAGTGTTCTTTGTATTCACAGGCCTCTATAGCAAAATAATTTTGTTCTCCTCTAGAATAAAAATTTTTTCCATCAAATTCTTTGAGAAGAGTTCCAACTATAGCCTTAAAGTCTTCATGTGAGTTTTTAAGTACTTGAGAAACCATACTCGTAGTAGTAGATTTACCATGAGTTCCAGTTATAGCAATGAGTTTATGAGTGTTTACTATCTCTCATAGAGCATCATTATATTTGAGCATTTTTAGGGATAGTTCTTCTGCTTTTTGTAGCTCTTCTTGAGTATTAGGAATCGCTTCTGTATATATTACTAAATCTATATCCTTAGTAATTCTATCATTGTTTGATCAGATAATAATATCGCATCATTCACTTTTTAGTGCAGAGATAATATGAGAGTCTGTGGAATCGCTCCCATAGACTTCCCATCCTTGGGATAAGTAATACCGAGCAAGTGCGGAAACTCAGATTCATCAGATTCCTACAGCATATAACTTCTGTTTTTTATTCATATTTTTTAGTTTTTTTTTAGAGCTTCTGATATATTTTTGTATATCTCATTATCTATATCTATGAGTTCTTCTTGAGTAAATTTTGACAGTACCCAGTCGGATACTTCGTATCTGTCATCATTTCCAACTCCTACTTTTATTCTCGGCCAATCTTGTCCAAAATATTGAATGATGCTTTTTACTCCGTTGTGTCCTCAAGCACTCCCAGTATCTCTGAATCTTATTTTTCCAAAATCCATGGATATATCATCGTATATTACTATAAAGTCATCAGGAATTAGTTTATAGAAATTACATATTTTTTGTAGAGGTTCTCATGAGAGATTCATGAAACTTTGTGGTTTCACTAAAAGAGTTTTTTCACCATTCAGTATTCCAGAGCTTATATCAGATGTAAATTTGCTTTCATATTTCCAATCTCAGAATCAGTTTTCTTCACGAAACTTATCCAAGAAAATAAAACCAAGATTATGCCGAGTTTCTCGATATTGTTCTCAAGGATTTCCAAGTCAGACAATGAGTTTCATATATAAAAAAAATACTACTAGAATATAATAGTAGTATAATGAAAAACTAAGTTTTATGAATATTATTTTGCATCCATATATGATGAAAGACAATCTCTATAGATAATGCTGCCAGGAGATTTAGACTTTAATGTATGTAATATCTTAGTCACACATACTTTTAGAGCTTTATTCTGATCGTGACTTGCTCACGACAAACGTCCTTGTATCTTGTTATCTTTTGCTGTATTTTTTGTGTTTCCTAATACAAAAACTTTCCATTTATTTTTAAAATTACTAAGACCCATATTTATCTTAAAATATAACTCTTCATATGTAAACAGTAATTCACATATGGCATCATTTTTATCTATATATAGAGTGTAATCTATTCAATCTACACTTCATTCTTGGTATGTGATGCCATTATCTATTTCCTCTTTTTCTACTTCAGGTGGGAATTCTTTAGGCGATAATTCTGTAAGTTTATTATATATTTTTCATACTATTTCTTCAGCAGCTCTATCATTATTACTATTAATAGCAAACATATTTCATGTAACTTCACTCGTGAATACATATTTATGACCAACAACCCTTTTTCAATTTTTAGAAGCTTTTACAGAATAAACATATCTTCATAGAAGTATTTTTTTACCATGGAGTATCACATGTATATTCCATGTACATCTAGAAGTTTGTTGATATTCAAAATTTCAGAATTTTAAATCTGGTTCACATCATTCAATATTTTTATCATACTTTTTTTCATGAAGTGAGTTTTTAATAAAATCTAAAGTATTAGATGTTTGGTGTTTTTGTGCATTACGATTTGAGGCTATAGTTGGTTCATATACTTCTCTTACGCTATTTCATATTCTTCCCAATGTTTTTTCTATAGCCTCTTGCTTACTCTTTCAAAATGATAGTCAGATTTTTTCTTCTTGAGATCATACGAAGACTTCAAAAAAGTTTCATACTTGTGCTATCCGAAATTTAAATTTATATATTCACCTAAGAGTTTCTACATGCATTTCTCCAGATTCTTCTTCTTTAAAGATATCCCATGAATCACTTTCATTTGGTGCTAAAATACCTTTATTGAGAGTAATAAGGAGTCATTCATTTGATTCATTTGCTCGTTGGATAGTAGGTGTTTGATGAAAGTTCACGGGAGGATTTCATTTTTAAATAAAACATATGATTATGAGTATAGTCAATATAGGCAATATTAAAAGAATTTCTTTACGAATAGTAATTGAAACCATCTAGCAAAATGAGAAAAATAGCGAAAAAGTATATTTTTTGAACTTTTTTCTAGGAGCCCAAAATCGAATACAAATATATTTTTTCCATCAGTTAAGAGATTATGAATAGTTTGTGGTTTTGTGAGTATATCACTTCATAAAAGATCGAGAAATACTCCTTGTTGTAACCACATGATTTCATTTGCTATAATGAGCCTTTTGAATTTAGAGAGTAGTTTTGGATTATTATTGAGATGTTTTTTTGTAAGCTTTTCTCCAACTATATTTTTTTGTTTGATAATATAGTGTCATGAGCTATCTTTGAGAATTTCAGTTTTTGGTATTTTTGTAAGAGGACCAAAGTATTTTTTAATGATTCTCATAGAATCTATTACTTTTTCATAGGAATCAGTTTTTCGATACATTATATTTTTTGCGAGGAATGTAGGCATCTTATAAAAATGACCATCTTGCTGGAATACAAAATTTTCTCATAGGAGTCTCCATGAAAATTTTCATTTCTTCATTTCTCTGATCTTTTGTATTTGTTTTTTCATAATATTATTTCATGAATTTCTTATGAATATTTTTGAGCTGAGGATTGGTTACATGCGTATAAACTTGTGTTGTCGTAATACTCGAATGTCCCAGCATTTCTTGTATACTTCTTAGATCTGCACCTGCTCAAAGCAGTGTAGTTGCGAAACTATGACGAAGTGTATGAGCAGAAATATTTTTGAGTATCATGGCTTTGAGGGCATACTTTTTTATCATTCCAGTAATAAAAAACCTAGAAAGACGCATGTTTTCATCTTCCAAAACATCTACATTTTCGTGAGAGACGTTATGACGGATAAAAAGGGGAGAGAGGTGATCGTTTCGAACATCAAGATATTGTTTTATAAGTTCAGCAGAATCTTGCGTGAGATATACTACTCGTATTTTTCTTCATTTACCTCTTACTGCAAACTCTAAAGTATCGAGATTCACATCATTTCTATTGAGAGAGGTAAGCTCAGATATACGCAACCCTGTGGAATAAATACATTTCATAATAGCAAGATCTCTTTTTCCTATAGTTGATGAAATATCAGGAGTTTCAAAAAGTCTTTGGAGTTCTTCTGGAGAGAGAAACTCGACTCTTCGAGGATCTGCTTTTATGAGATCTATGGATGTGGCTGATAGAGATTTTTCTCCTTGTTTTTCAAGATATTTCAGAAAACTTCTTATAGTGATCATATACGCGTTAGCTGTCTTGATTGAAATTTTCTTTTCTCATTTATACAGATAACTCCGAAATCATTCAGCGATTTTTAAAGTCATTTCCTCTACCGTAAAATTGTAACTATCTATATTTTTTTCTTCTAAGTACTCTGAAAATTTCTCCAAATGCCTGCTATATTGCTCTACAGTTTTTGGAGATTTGTTTTTTATTACTTCAAGCCAGTCTAAAAAGCTTTCTTTCGCGTCTTGGAATTTCATAGTGTATAGAGATTATACAATAATCTCAGGATCCCCATCTGTGACAAGTATACAGTGCTCAAATTGGCACCCTATACTCCCATCGGCAACGAATATTTCCCAATCTCATTTGTCACTTATCTGTCCTGATGAATATCCTACTATGGGTTCTATGGCAAGAGTCATACCGGCTTTGAGTTTTGTTCAGGTTCCAGGTTGTCCATAGTTATAGATATAGGGTTGTTCGTGGAGCGTCTTTCAGACTCAGTGACCAGTAAGTTCTCTGATAATATGATATCCGTGCTTTGATACATATTTATCAATCGCATGACCGATATCTCAAACTGTATTCCCAGCTTTTGCTTGCTGTAGTCATTTTTCGAGAGCTTTTTTTCATACTCTGAGAAATTCTTTTTTCTTTGGATATTTATCTGGATCTCCAATAATAGTTGTGAAGGCAGCATCAGTACAAATACCATGTTTTTTATCTTTCACTCAAAAATCTATAGTTACTACGTCTCCATCCTGAAATATTATACTTTTTAAAGGTCTTCCGTGGACAACTACATCATTGACACTTGTTTGAAGCGTATATTTGTATCCATATACTCAGGTAAAAGCCGAAAGTACACCAGCATCTTTACACATCTTTAAAGCTAGATCATCTACTTGTTTCGCACTTACTCATGGAGCAAGCATTTTTGAAATGGCATCAAATACACTTTTATGTACCTCTCCATTTTTCCTCATTATTTGTAATTCTTTTTCCGATAACATATCTAGTATTAATGCTGATAATTTGACAGAGTATACCGATTATGCAAAAAGATTCAACTTTAGTAGTTATCGCAGTTTCATAGCCCTCTTCACTGTTTATCACAAAGTTTTTGAGCAGTTTTTGTATATTTTTCAAGTATGTCGATAGTTTTTATAAGAGAGAAATGCATTCGAATTATTCTTAACTGTAACTCTTGGGCTACCACATCTTGGCTTTGAGAGAAAGGGAGTTGATCTTCAAATATTGATTTTATTTCTTTTTTGAGATCTTCGCTTGCTTTGATTTCAGAATTTACTGTGGCTAGAGCTACTATTGGAACTGTTTCTCTTTTTGAAAACTCTTCTTGTACCGTCTCTGCAAAACTATCTATTTCATTCTTTGCATTTGCTTGAGAGTATTGAGCTGAATTAAATAAAGGATTACTAGCACTTACTCAGCCTGAACCATATCTGGAGTGATTATCGAGTAATACATCAGCTTGTGATCATGAAATTCATTGTTGTGCTAAAAATCCTGATAAAAGTTTATTTTCAGTTTTTTCACTTGTTTTAGAAGCTTTCCCTCACCGCATAAGTGTCCATGCATCTTTCCATTTTTGTACTCAGTCCTTGTAGTCAGAATTTTTAAATGAAATGTTTTTTATTTTATCGCTGAGTCATGACCAAGTATTTCATTCACATTTACTACAAGATCCAAGAGTGTCTTTATTATAATACGTTTCGACCTGATTTTCAAAGTCTCATGATACGAGTATAAAGTCTCTATTTACGGCAAGATGTGCTTTATCTAGAATAGATGTTTCGTAGAGCCTGGTTATATGGTTATTATTTTTAATGAGAAGTACTAAAACATCTCTTGCTGAACTGTTTGTAGGAATACTACAGTTTGATACTCCTGAGCATGGATCTTCTATTATAGCTCCAGCTGTTTTTTTCTTTTCAGCTATTTTCAGAATTTGCGTGAGTCTTTTTGTATCTGATTCGAGTTTTCTATGATCTCTTTTTACCTGACTTGGTACTTCATTGGTTATAGGAAGAGAGATCTTAAAATCAAAACTTGAGAAATACTCATTAAAAGTAAGAAGGGAATTAAGACTACGTAGTAATTCTTTATTTTTTTATTTTACCTTATTGTAACTTCTTTGTACTTCAGAAATGTTAGGGTTAAAAGTTTCTACTGTTTCAGCGTTTGAGGCATCTCATAGTACATCTAATATGTTAGACTGTATAGATTGCAAATTCGTAAAGTATTCAGTAAGGGCAGGGGCTGGAGCATCAGAAATTTTACAACTCTTATTACAATCTCAAGTCGCTCATACTCCCAGAGGAAATATAAATAACAAGA
>CALHAQ010000032.1 GCA_937931775.1 uncultured Candidatus Altimarinota bacterium
ATAGGAGCATATATATTGAGAGTTTCTAGTGCTATTCGCTCTCTTTTTTCAGGTTTTGGATGATTCGAAAGAGTCTCCATATTATGTTGCCTATCAGAAAGCTTTATAAATATGACTCTAATATCATCAGCCATAGCTACAAACATTTTTCTCAGACTTCCAATTGCCCTTTCCTCTCCTCTATATTTTACTTTTTCAAGTTTGGACATTCAGTTACATAAGTCTGCAACATCTTGACCAAATATTTCATGAATATCTTCATAGGTAAACTCTGTATCTTCTATAACATCATGCATAAAACAAGCTTGTATAGTAGATATATCAGGACTGAGAGAAAGAAGTATTTGTGTTGCTGCAACTGGATGGGAAATATATGGTTCTCCTGAAAGACGTACATCTGATTTATGAGCCTCTTTTGCAAATTCATATGCTTGCCATATATGTTCATAAACTGCAGATTCTTTGAGTCACTGCATATATGATTGAGCACGCTCTATAATACCTTCTACCTGAAGGTCAATTTCTTCTATATGTTGCTCATATGTTTTGTTCACTCGAAAAAATCAAACAATAGTATAATGTAGTATAGCAGATTTAGCGCTATATAAAAATTATTTTTGTAGTATCGTGATAGTGTTCTTTTTACTCTCAAAAAGTCTATTTTCAGTTACATCAAAACCAGCACTCTTAACAAGATTATCTAATTCGCTTAAAGTGAAACTATGATAAAATCTTTCAGATTCTCAAAATTTAATATTAAAATCTGAAGATCAAAAATTATTCTCTGAATTGAGTATCTGAGATGCTCAATATTTTTGTATATTTTTTTCTGAATCTAATGCCCAATTCGTCATATATATACTCCCTCATTGCTCGAGTAAGATATATAATTTTTGTATAAGCTCTTCTCTTTCTTCTAAGGTGCGCAGATGATGAAATGAGGCTATCAGGAAAATATTTTTGAATTTTGTGCTCTTTCATACAATAGTATCTATATCAAGCATATTTCCCTCTCGAAAATCACTCTTTGGGAATGCTTTTCGAGCCTCATCTAAAAGTCCAGATGAAAGATCGACTCATATATATTCGTCTGGGATGCTTCAAAAATGCTGCTGAAAAGCTTCAAGCAATCTTCCACTTCCACATCATATATCTAGGATACTACCCCTCTCTAGAATTGAAAGAAAATATTCTATTTCTTCCCATTTCATATTCTTTCTTGAAGCAGCAAATGACTTTGCAAATGTATTATAATTTACATTCATTATTACATTTTCTTAGGAAGAGGTATTCCAAGGATTTCAAAGCTCTCTTCTAGAATTTGAGAAAATCCAAACAACAATGCTAATCTTGATTTTTTTAGTTGTGCATTCTCTTCTGATAAAATTTGGACATTATTATAAAATGCTGAAAATTTCTTAGTCATTTCATATACATATTGGCAGAGTACATGAGGATGATATGATGTCGTAAGATCATCAATCAGCTGAGAAAATCATAGTATATGCTGGATCAGAGCTTTTTCTTCTGTTTTGTTATACTCTAAATCTTTGAAGTCTTTCTGCCAATTTGAACTTGTAAGTATTTTTTGAGCCCTCACATAAGCATATTGAATGTACGGTCCACTGTTTCATTCAAAGCTCATAAACTCATCCCAGTCAAAAACACTATCACTTTCTCTGCTTTTTTTCAGGTATCCATACTTTATGGCTCATACTCATATCTGCTTGGAAAGGAGCTCTAAATCACTTCAAGAAATATCATCTCGTTTTTCTATGATAATTTCACTTGCTCTTTTTTCTGATTCATCAAGAAGATTTTCGAGCTTAATAATTTTTCACTTTCGAGTACTCATAGCACCATCTTTCAGTGAAATAAAACCATTATACGCATGTGTGATCTCCGTTGTATCATCACTGATCCATTCAGCCATTTTAGATATCACAAAAGCTTGTTTTAAATGAAGTTGCTGTCTTACATCTACAAAATAGATAATTTTCTTAGGATTCCAGTTGTCCATTCTATATTTCACGCTCGCAAGATCACTTGCAAGATATCCATGAGTCCCATCTCGTTTTTGAAGAATACATGATGGGATTTTCATTTCATCTGGAAAGACTACTCATACAGAACCATCCTCGTTCTGAGTTGCTATTCATTTTTCTATAAGTTCTTCTACTATCTGCTTCATCGAATACTTTAAATCTGGATAATCTTCCATTTTTGGAAGTCAAAGTCATTCATAAAAACTTTCTCCTATGTTATATTGAGGAATAACAAAAAGACGGGATAATTGTATATTCATTGCATCGATAGAAGATTTTGTAAATCTTGACCATATATCTATAGCATTCTGATCTCAGTGAGAAAGTTTTTTAAATACTTCTCTGAATTGTTCTTCTAAAGATTTATCACCTTCCGCATCTTTTGATATTTGTACATAAAGTTCAAATAGATGCTCTACTGCATTTTCTCTAAGTTTCTTATCATCTCCATATCTCTCAAATGCGACCATAAGTTTTCAAAAAATAATTCCCCAATCTCCTATATGTGAATCTGAGATAACATTATATCAGAGCTTTTTAAATACATTTATAATAACTTGTCCCTGTGTTGGAGTACACATATGACCTATGTGGAGAGGTTTTCCTACGTTTGCTCCAATATAATCTATATAAATATTTTCTGATGCATTGCTAGAAATATCTCCATATAAACTGCTACTCATCATGGTAGAAAAACTTTTTGCAAGCACATCTCATCCAAGGAAAATATTCAAATATGGTCCTGCAGCATTAACTTCTCATATCTCAGATATTTTATTAAGATCATCTTGAATAATTTCTTTCAAATCTTGAGCAATATCTGCTGGAGATTTTCTCAGATCTTTTGCTAAAATAAAACATCCAAAAGCGATATCTCACATATCTTTTTTTGGAGGAGTCTCGAGATGTATCTCTTCAAGTTTGAGCTTATAATTATCTTGAATAAGTTTTTTAAGATAAATTGAAATTTCTTGTTTCATCAAATTTTATATATAATTAATAGTTATGTTTTCATCTAATTATAGGGATAATACTCTATTTCTCAAGCTAGAAATTATATAAATCACTATAGCATATATATATATGCTATATAACCTACTATATAATAACAAAATTTAATAAAAACTTGCAAAAATACATAAATATTT
>CALHAQ010000033.1 GCA_937931775.1 uncultured Candidatus Altimarinota bacterium
TGCTTCGATAAGCGTGTTTTCTAATTCTTTTTTTACTTTCATTGCTTCTTGTTGAAGCTTCATGAGCTCTCCAGCTTTACTAAAATCCATATTTTCGTGTATTAGTATATAAATAACACTCAGATTATAGCTCTATGTATCTTTAATTCAAGAAAAAATAATCGATTTCTTGCGTCTCAGATAAAATTATGCTACGATTATATTAGTATTATTTTAATATAAATTATTATGGCTACACAAGCAACAGCACAAGATGATGATCTACTGATTATTGCAGAAGATGCTGATAAGAAAGAAGCATCTAGTGATATTGAGTTTTCATTTGATTTTGGGGAAGAAAAATCAGAAGCTGCTCCAGCTGCTACTCAAGAAGTAAGTACTGAAACAACAGCAGAATCATCTCTGGACACACCTACAGAAATAGAAATTATGAGTGATCAGGCTCCAGCTGCTACTCAAGAAGCAAGTAGTGAAGTATCTCTGGATATGGATGTATCTTCAACAGATGAGGCTATGCTCATAGAAGAAACTCCAGTAGAAGAAGCTTCTACTCCTCATGAAGAATTTTCATTTGATCTTGCTAGTGAAGCAACTACGCAAGAAAATTCTCCTGTAAGCGATGATGCTACATCTACTGATGATAGCTCTGCTAGTATGAATGATATACTTACAGCTACTATCGCAAAACTTACAGCAAGAAAAGATGCTATAGCGTCAGACAGATCAGAAAAATCTAGCAAAGAAGATGAAGTAAAAGCTCAAATTCTAGAACTTGAAAACCAAGTACAAGAACTAGAGGCTGATATGGCTGCACTTGATAGTGAATCTGATAAGATTACTACAAATATTACAGAACTGGAAAAAATGAAACTTGATCCAGTAAAAGCGCACAACTCTAAAAGGTCAAAAAAATAAAAATATCTTAAAATATAACAAACTCCCCAAGTCGAGGGAGTTTTTTTGATGTTTTTACAAGTATTTCACACTAACTTCTCAGAGTATTTTACTTCCCCTCTATTTTGTATATATATAATTAGTAATATATAACATATTTCTTATGTGTGGAATAGTTTGAGTCTCTCTATCCGATAGCAATAATGTTGGAAATCATGATTTATTATGAACCACTATAGAACTACTCCAATGAAATAAACATAGGGGACAAAAATGATATGGCATATCTGTGGCTACAGTGGATGGAGAAATACGTCAGCATAAATTCAGTGATATATATGATCCTAATGTGCGGGATAAATTTGCTGATATTATTGATAGAATTGTATCTGTAGAATGACATGCAAGATATCCAACGAGTTGATGAGGGGTAGAGGATAACTCACTTGAGTCAAATCAGCCTCATTATCTTTCAGACAATAAACACTCTTTTGCATTCAATTGAAATATTGCCAATGCGTCAGAAATTGCTATTGAGTTAGAAAAAACCAGTGATGTTCGTTTTACGAGACCTATTTTTGATACAAGGGTGCTTCAACAAATGATGAATCAGATGATACTTGAAGAGGGAGAAAACGATATGAGAAGAATACTAGAGAGAGTGAATGATCAAATAGATGGGGCTTGTAATATTGCGATCATGGAAAGAAGTGGCTCTTTAAATCTTGCAAAAGATAGATGGGGTTTTCGACCTCTCTCTTTTACAAAAACATGAGAGCTATTTAAGTTTTCTAGTGAGAGTAGTGCGTTATTTAAAACATGAGAAAGAAGTGAAGATATTACTTTTGTAAAAACATGAGAGTCAGTAATACATAAACCTGATGTCGCTAGAATTTATCATTCTGATATGGAACTAAAAGAAGAAATAAATAAATCTCGATGTTTTTTCGAAACGGTATATTTTGCGGATCCTGAGACTAAGCTATGGTGAGAGGCATCTAGTGCACATAGATATAGACTATGACAAATTTTAGCAAGAAATGACAATAACTTGTTTACCAGAGAAGATACCCTGGTAATTGATGTCCCGAGTAGTTCGCGCGATAGTGCTCGATGATACGCAGGATCAAAACTAAAACTGTTTGATACAGCTATTACGAAAGATCCGGACCAAGACGGACAAAGATCCTTTACTGCAACAGATAAAGAAAGGCAACAAATATTAGAAGATAAGTATATATTTAATCCTCTATTAAAAGATAAGATTAAATGAAAAAAAATAGTGCTTGTGGATGATAGTGTTGTCAGAGGCAGTACTCTAAAATTTCTTGTAGAAAAAATCAGAGAGTTTTACGAACCAAGTGAAATTCATCTCAGGATTCCATCCCCACCAATAGTTGCTCCTTGCTATTACGCTATAAATCTGAAAAAACCGAGTGAACTCCTTGCGAGAAAATTTTTTCAAAATCCTAATGAGCCAGAACCCAAAGAACTTGATGAGCTCGCAGAATTTTTATGAGCAGATTCGATACGATATATGGATGTAGATGGACTTATAGAAGCTATAAATCAAGATGTGAATGATATGTGTTTATGATGTGTGACATGAAACTTTCCAACACCTAAATGAAAAAAAATATTTGCTCAACAATTAAAAGATTGAGAATAAAAAAGAGTCAGATTAAGCTGACTCTTTTATTACACTTTTTCTATTTTTTTATATCATTTATTTCCATCCATTTCTACAAACATGATAGTGAGTTTACATCAGAGAACTCACTCTATGAGTTCACGATATTCTATAAAAAATTGTGGCCTATCTTCGTAGACTACTATTTCATTCGGAATATATTTTAGTTCAAATAAAACATATTGAAGTGTTTTGAGTATTTTATCTTTTCCATCGTATACCACTTCTATAGGGAAATTTTCAAGTCATGCTGCTCTATATTTCATCATTGCATACTCTGGCACTCAGGCAGTAAGCACGAGAGTATCAGTAGCACTTTTCATAATACTTACAATATCCTGAGGGGGATTCTGATCAGCATAAAACCTTTTTATAATATCTTGGATTCAAAAGTGGTTAATCACCACTTTGTTTCCTTCTTGCCCTCTACTCTGCTTGAGTAGAGGTTCATCTATTGCAAGTCTTTCTCTGGAGATAAGCGTATCATCCATATCAGATATCACAAAAGTAGTATCTCTTTTTTCTAGAGTCTTCACTTCTTCGAGATAAAAATCGATAAGTCCTGTGAGAGGAGTAAGTCCTGAAATAAGTTTTTTAAGTTTTGTTTTCATACAAAGAGTATATATATTTTCATTATAAACGAAATCTATCTTACTACTTTTAGAGCTAGTTGCTTCTTGGTATTGGGTCTACTGTGAATCAAAAAGACTTTAGTATAGCTCTTATTCTCCATATAGATTTTTCTTCTATGCCTATTCTTTCCGCTATGCTAATTACTGCATCTATTGAAAAGTAACCATTGTTCTCACGTGACATTTCTTTAGCTATTTCTATAGCTTTTTTTGCTGTATCTATATTCGTAACC
>CALHAQ010000034.1 GCA_937931775.1 uncultured Candidatus Altimarinota bacterium
TCATATTTATTGAAAGCAATATATAATATAATTTTTATATAAATATTATATACTTTGTCAATATTATTTTAATCCTTCAGCTATATAATTATTAAGTTCCTTGATTGTTACAACTACCCTTTCCATACTATCTCTATGACGTACCGTCACATTTCAGGCATCATAATTATCAGAATCAATAGTCACACAAAATGGAGTTCCTATCTCATCCATACGAGCATACCTCTTTCATACTGAACCTACTTCATCATATTCACATATAAAGTCCTCAGAGAGTTGCGAATATATCTCTTTTCACAAATCTCAAAGTTTTTTTACTATTGGAAGAACTCATACTTTTATAGGGGCCACCTTTGGATCAAGCTTTAGGTAGGTTCTTTCTTCCTCTATAGTATATGCATCACATAATGCAGCAAGAACAATACGACCAAGTCCCATAGCAGGTTCTATAACATAAGGAATAAACTTTTTGTTGTTCACTGCATCAAAATAACTCATATCTTGTCCTGAGGCAGACATATGCGCCTTTAAGTCATAATCAGTTCTATTAGCAAGAGTCTCAACCTCTCACCATCCAAATGGATACTGATATTCAAAATCTCATGCCTGTTTAGAATAATGAGGAAGTTCATCTTTTTTTATTTCTACGAAACGTATGTTTTCTTGTGCTAATCATACAATTTTTGTTAGAAATCTTTCAGATTCATCTTTCCATACTTTAAAATATTCATCATCGTTTCCTGGAGTTACAAAAAACTCAATTTCCATTTGTTCAAATTCACGTGTTCTAAATATAAAATTACCTGGTGTAATCTCATTTCTAAACGACTTCCCTACTTGGGCAATACCAAATGGCAGCTTTCTTCTAGAACTTCGAGCTACTTGAGGAAAGTCGACAAACTGTCCTTGAGCTGTCTCTGGTCTTAAATAAGCAACAGAAGAACTATCATCAGTTACTCAAAGATAAGTTTTTAACATGAGGTTAAATCTACGTATGTCTGTATAATTACACTTTCAGCAGTCAGGGCATATAATTTTTTCAGCACTTATATATTCTTCTAAAATTTTGCTATCAGTTTTATCACCTGCATAGTTATCTGGCTCTTTTGCTCATTTTAAAATATGGTCATCAATAATTTTATCTGCTCTCCATCTCGCTTTACAGTCTTTACAATCCATAAGAGGATCACTAAATCATCAGACATGTCCACTTGCTTCCCATACTTTTGGATTCATTATAAGTGAACAATCAATAAGCATAGTATCGCTTCTCTTTTGAATAAATTCTTTTTTCCATAGATTTCTAATATTATCTTTGAGGAGTGAACCATACGGTCCATAATCCCAACTATTTGCAAGTCAACCATAAATTTCACTTCATGGGTATACAAATCATCTATTTGCACAGAGATTTACAATATCTTTCATATTTTTAGTCATAATTTTTTATTAGTAGTTAATATATTTAATTAGTGTTAGTGAATTCTAATTCGTGCCTCATTTCTTAATATATCTTTCTATATAGTCTTTCTTAAGGAAATTAAGAGACAATGTTGATAATAAATATCAAAAAGTAGCGAGAAAGGCCCATACTCAAAAATCCTCTATACCGATAGTATACATAACTACGAGAGAAGCAGTAAAAGTAATAAGTACTAGGCATACTTTTCTGTAGAGAGAAATTTCCCATGATTTCTCTGCTTCTACAAAATGATTTCTAGATTTTATTGTATCTATCTCTTTCTTTAGAGAAATTAAAGTTATTTTTTTACTCATATTTTTCGATAAAAAATCCCCAAAAGCTAATTTTATTTAGCCTTTGGGGTCTTAGAATTTTCTAGAGACGGTTCCACCCAAGTATTTTACTTTTATCAAGAAATGATATTTTCTCCTTCGCTTTTCCATAACGATGTCAATAAAAAGATCTTTCCCTGAACTAATAGAATGATATCAATGTAAGTTTTTTTGTCAAAATAATAATTCTAAAAAACATTATACTTATGGAAGTTTTTCTTTGTCATGAACAAGCAATCAAGTTTCAATCAAGCTCATTGCTGAGTTTTTAAATTCTTTCATCTTTATAAGAAAAAAATTACATACATTTCACGTAAGATCTATACCTTCTCAGAGAAATTTTCACGATCCTGTATGTGACAATATACCTGAGACTAGTTTCTTTGTTGGATTTTTAATATGTAAATATCCTGAAAGAAAGTTCTTAATTCTATTAAGTGTTGTAACTTTTTCTCATTCTTCTACACTTATGTCATACGCAACTCAATAAGTTCACAAAGCTTGTACAACTTGGCCGTCTCAAGAAGTGTACCTTGTAATGTTTACTCACTTCATATTATATTTTATATAATAAAAAACTCTCTTCATTCCTGAAGAGAGTTTGTAAAAGTATATTTTAAATATCTACACCACAAAAACTAACCTCAGGGAATTCCTTAGGCTCAGCAGAAGAGATATTATAGATATATATGTCATATTTATTTTTTAGATATAACTATTATCTTTATATTCATACAAAAAAGATTGTCAAAATTTTCTAACAATCTTTTTTTGTATTTATATACTAGGACTATAAAGCCTCATCACTTATTATCCCTCCCTTCTCTATAATTTCTTCTTCTTTTTCTATAGTTGCTGTCGCAATTTGGAATATCCATCCACGGCTAGCATTATCATTGTAATTATAATATTTTTCATCTATGATTCCATATTCATAAGCAGTCATCATATAGTCTTCTTGCCAGTTTGAAGTTGTTTGAGTTTTTTGAATTCCTTTTGACTTGAGAACTAGTTTCATTGCCTCAGTCATAGTGATTTTATCAAATGGCCTAAAAGTATCGTTGTCAGCAATGTATCAGGCATCAAGCGCTGCTTCTATATATTTACATGGCCATGTAGTCGTATCAACATCTGAGAACTTCCCTCTACACGCGTCAGGAATATTTTTTCAAGAGAGTTTCATAACTATTTTCATAACTGCTTGTCTTTGAATTTCTTCATCAAGCTCATAGTGCTCGGGAGTATCTTTATGATCTACTATAATTCCCTCTTCAGCAAGAAAATTAGCTGCATTTAGAGCAGGAAATAAGTCTCACGATATATCAATACTTATAGGTTCAGTAGAATCTCATACAATATCAATATTTCTAAAGTCATCTTCTAAGTCTTCGTTAATGAGGGTTCCTGTTAATGACATCCATACCTCATCTTCAGATAGTGCACTTGTGGTAAATGGTAAAACACAGATTAATAGCAGACTGGATAATATTTTCTTCATAAATTCTTATTTAATAAATAATATACTAGATTATACTAGGAATTTAAGGAGGGATGTAAATAGTTTAGTACTTGCTAAACTCTGGAAATGTTTTCCCTGCGACTGAGAATATCCATCACCTAGATGCACTTTCGCTATAATTTTTATATTTTTCGTTAATATATCAGTAATAATAAGCTGTTGAAATATAGTCTTCCTCCCAGTAGTTTGTATTATAGGCCTTATCTATGTTTTTTGCTTTAAAAATAAGTTTTAATGCCTCCGTTTTAGTAACTTTATCATTTGGTCTGAAAAGAGCATCTCAAACAATATAGCCCTCATCTAAAGCTTTTTCGATATATTTACATGACCAGTCATTTTCTACATCTGTAAAAATTTCTCTACAATCATCATTTATATCCTCTCATGAAATCTTTATAATAATTTTCATAATCTCTTTTCGAGAAATATACTCCTGCAGTTTGTATTCACTGGGATTAAAACTCTTTTGTTCGATTATATTCTTAGATGAAAGGAATTCAGCTCATTTTCTTTCATCAGAAACGAACTGTTTTCCAATACTTACTCATGCATATCTATATCACTGAGAGTTACAGCATTTTGCTATATTTCATTCTACGCATTGTTTTTCATTTAAAAAATTGGTATTTAATTCCGGAAGAATAAACACAGCCTCCCAATTCTCAGGTAACCAGTTTGGATTTTCTGCTGTTCCTCTAATGAATTCTCAACAAAGCTTGCTTTCCTCTTCTATGACATAATAAGCCTGAAATTCATCTCAAAAAACTCTCAGAAAAAATAACTGAGAGATAAAAAATATAATAAATACAATTATAGCTTTCATTTTATAGATCAAACAAAGTATTAAATAATTCTTCTTCTTCTGGAGTGAGTTGAACATCTGGAGAAACATACCTAAAATCAGAAAAGGTTCTTGCTGAGCTTGAAAATATCCAGCCTCTCACAGCATTTGTATCGTAATCTAAGTATTCATCGTCAATCACTTCTTCCCTGAGTGCCTTGCTAACATATCAAGCTCTCCAATCATCATTTGGATCTCTTGCAAGAGAATTTGCTTGCATAATCATTTTAAGAGCTTCTATTTGTGTCACATTATCACTTGGTCTAAAGTTTGTATTTGCTGCAATAAATCAATTATTCAGAGCTGCTTCAGCATACTTACATCACCAATCTGAGCTATCCATATCTGAAAAATCTCCTAAACAAGAATCAGAAACTGATTTTCACGAAAGATTCATCATCACTTTGAGCATTTCTCTTCGGGTAATCTTAAAGTCTAAATTATATTCAAGTACTCTTAATGAGTTATCATTGATTATTCATTTTTTAGCTATAAAATTAGCTGATTG
>CALHAQ010000035.1 GCA_937931775.1 uncultured Candidatus Altimarinota bacterium
GCTGATATTTCACATGAACTCAAAACTCCTATAACATCTATACAATGTTATTTAGAAGGTATATCTGACGGGGTTATAGATCTTTCTCAAGAAAATCTTGCGAGTATTACTAGTGAAATGTCTCGATTAACAGAATTAGTGAATCAAATAATGGAGTATGAGAAATTTGAGAACTCAGATATATCGGTTAAAAAAGTGAGTGTTAATCCCTTCGATCATATCTCAATTATTGCTAAGACGCAAAATACATCTTTAGTGGAGAATAAACAAATTATTCTACTTGATGGATCAAAAAATATTGAAATTTTCCTTGATAAAGATCTATTTACTCAACTTGTATATAATATTATTTGAAACTTCAGGAAATATGCAGGGAAAAATACTACTCTTACAATTAATATTGCAGCTAACTGAATTTCATTCCAAGATGATTGAAAATGAATAGCTAAGAAAGAACTTCCTTTCTTATTTGAAAAATTTTATCAATGAAAAAAAGAAAAGACAGGAAACATTTCTCTTAGATGAATAGGAGTCTGACTTTCTATTGTTAAAAAGATAGTTGATGCTCATGGTTGGAGTAGTGAAGTACACTCAGATATATGAAAAGGCTTTAGTTATCATATAAAGTTTTAGCTCTTCACATAACTTTCACATTAAGGACTAGTAATATTATTTTTATACTTATACTATATGTATTAAGGAATTCTAAAATATCTGTGGTTAAGCCTTATAAAACTACTTGTGTATCTCGGAATTCTTTAATTTTATTGTGACTAGACTATGATTAAAAAAATATACCTTATATTGCCTATTCTTTTCTTACTTTTTCATCAAAGTACTTTTTGAGCTTCTTGAGAGCTTCAAAAAGCACAAACAATAAGAGAAATACAGGAAAATATACAGGTATTAGAAAAAGAAAAAAGTAGGTTAGAATTTCGATGGAATACATTTCAGATCGGAAATGATTCACTCTGAGATTTAATGAAAGAAAAATTAAGTTTATCAGAAAATACTCAGCTAGAGGATCTTGTTGTTTGATATACAGATTCTGAAAAGTTACTTGAAAGATCACTTGAAAAAGCTATATCTAGCGGTAGAGATGTCGAAGAGATTAAAACAGAACTTTTACTATTAAAAAGAGATTTTTATACTCAGCTTATTCCATTTATTCAAAATGAAAAACGAGAGGCTTTTACTGAATATGTAAATTCAGATGTTACATATAATGAGAAAAGTAAGCAAGTAGCAACACAAATAGAGCAAAAAAACATAAAAATTACCCAAAGGGTTGAAGAAATACAAGATAAAGCTGAAGATAATTACAAGCCTCTTTTTAAGTGAATTGAAGAGAAGATTGTTATAAAAATCACAGAGAAACTTGAAACCCTTATTTCTGAAGAACGTTTTAGTAATTTAGATAACTCAGTGAAAATCAAAATTTTTACCAAGTATATCGATAGATTTGAAAATGAAATAGATAGAATTGATAAGATAAATAATCCAACAAGTATTATAGAAGAAAAAATAATTTTATTTGATGTCATAGTAGAAATACTCGAGTCATACATAGACCGTTGGCAATAAAAAACTTAGGTTAATTCTAAGTTTTTTATTGTTTATAACTCTTCTTGAATAATCTTTTGTTTAATTATTTTCTTTTTTCAAGTTTCTATTTCTAGTCTCTTGAATAATAAATAACTAAATACTATTGCAATAACTCCTAAAGCACTTCCTACTCAAGTTTGGATAATGCTATTAATAAAGCCTATTGGCTGAAATTCCGTAAATTCTTGTATAACTTGTGATACATCTACATCTTCCTGACTGCTTAGAGTAGTAAGTAATTCATTCCAATCATAGCTAAAGGCTATAAATATACTTCCAATCATTTTTATAAGATTTATTACTGCTCATATAATGAAACCTACAGCAAATAAGTTTCAGAATATTCTCCACCATTTTCCTTTTGTAAGTGATACACTACTTAATAAATTTTCTTTTGTATATTCTTCTTTATCAATCGCTGAAATAACAGCAAAAGTGGATTTAAGTCCTCTGTATATAGAGAATACTAAAAACACTAATACAGATACTCACATCATAGTTCATCAAATAATTTTAATTATTCACATTCATGGGGCTCAAGATACTTCAACCCCCAAAAATATTAATCCTCATAATATGAAAACTCCTGCTGGGATCATATATACATAGGTAAATATGTGCCAATAAGTTCTAAATATATTTCCTATTGTTTTGAATCCAAAAAATATATTATCCTGTATATTTATTTCACTCTCATGTAATGAGTCTTTAATAGATTTTATAATTCCCACTTGTATAGGAATGAGAATAATAAGATATAGCATCAAATAGCTTCCTCACAATATTCAAAGCATTGAAATATATAGTCAAAACTTTTGAGATATATCTCAAGAAAATACTGCTTCTAATGGCAGTATTTGAAAAACAATTGCTGGAATCACTACAATAAACAAAATATTGCATACTACTATGGGGAGACAGTAGGAGTAAAAATTACTTATAAAAAGTCTAATAGATTGCTCTACCCTATCTACGAAATTTTCTTTTGGAGTTATCATATGAATCAGTGATATATAAATTAAATTGATTATTTAGTGTAAAAATATAGTATCTATTTGTATACATGAGGCAAATTTTATATTTTAGCATATATATTATGAAGGATTTTTTTAATGAATGTAATTCTTATACAGGTAGGTGGAATAGAAAAAAGTTTTGGCTCTATCCACTTGGAATGTCTCTTTTAGTACTATTACCAATCTGAATCCTCTTCTCAATTGCATTTGCTTTGAATATTACTAGCTTAATTTGGATTTTATGATGAATAGCCATAGTCTGATATATTTATGTTATCTATGTAAGTATTTGCTCATATATAAAAAGATTTCATGATCTTGATAGATCTGGTCATTTTACATGGCTTGCATTTATTCCATATATCTGAATCATAGCTATGATATGGTGTGGTTTTTTCAAATGAAGCCCTTGAGTAAATAGATTTGGTCCAAATCCTCTTGATCCCACAAATACTTCTACTTCAAATGAAAAACCTGAAGATAACGAAGAATTATAAAAATACTTTATCACCAAAAAAGATCAGCTTAAGCTGATCTTTTTTGGTGATAAAGTATTT
>CALHAQ010000036.1 GCA_937931775.1 uncultured Candidatus Altimarinota bacterium
GATTTTAACATCACTGAAAAGGGAGAAGTACTCTTTCAGAGAATTAATATAGAAAAATAATACTATTTTTTCTTCTTTTTATAGTACATCTTTTTTGTGAGATAGAGATCGTCCTCTATGAGTTTTCTGTTTTTAGATATAAGATCTCAAATAATTCCGAGCGCAAAAAATACAGTCGCAATAATGAGAAAAGTTCCAGAAAGTATAAGAGATTGTATCTTTCCAGTATTTCCATCTATAGTAATATAGAAATAAAGAAACCTAAATATTCAGAGAGATCAAAGTATAAAAAATATACTCCCAATACTCATGAACAATTTCAATGGATGGTACATGGCATATACTCTCATAAGTATGGAGAATGTTTGCGTCATATGTTGCCACATATTCTTAAACAGCCGAGATTCTCTTGTTGGAGTATTCGTATTAATAAGAGTATGCGTAATTTTGATTCTTTTACTTCCAGCTTGCATAAGAGTGTCTACTGCGTAGCTGAAATCAGAGGTGATATTCAGTCTATAAAGAGACTCTCTCGAATATGCTCTGAATCAACTCACACTATCGTTTACTTTTGTTCCTGATAATATTCTTACCATTAGACTTCCAAGCCATTGAAAGAATTTTTTTATCAGAGAAAAATGTTTAATGCGAGATGTTTGTCGGTCTCACATAACTATGTCAGCCTTTTTATCAATTATAGGTTGTACAAGGGCAGTTATATATTTTCATGGATATTGATTATCCCCATCTGTATTTACAAGTATGTCAGCTCAATTTTTGAGCGCTTTATGCACTCCTGATCTAAATGCATTTCCGAGTCATTTATTTCAAATATGTTTGACTATATGAGTAACTTTATGTTTTTTTGCTATTTCTACTGTATTATCTTTTGATCCATCATCGATAATCATCGTCTCTATAGTAGAAATACCATTTATTTTTTTCGGTATTTCTTTGAGTACGAGAGCAAGAGTAGCTTCTTCGTTATAACAGGGGATTTGAATAATGAGTTTCATGTAGTTATTTTATGATATTTTTTTAAAAAAGAAAGCTTTAAATATTCCCATAAAGTACTATAAAGATGACTCAAATTATCATAAAACTTACAGCGCAGAGTTTCCAAAGGATATTTTTTTCCTGAAAGAATATTGCTCAGAGTAACACGCTAAATACTCAACTCGCTCTTTTTATAGCTATCACATATACTACGAGAGTATATTTGAGAGCGAAAAGTTGTATGATGTTTGCTAGTCACATCACAAATGCGAGAGTACATATCTTCTTGAGATTTTTTTTTGAATATACCTTTTTTATGTCTACTTTTTTTCAAATAAGGCTAACATATACAAGTATAAAAAGAGCTGTGGCAATATTGAGATATAAGAGCCAATGAAAGATCCCGAGTCACTGCACTCAGAGTTTATCTATAGGAGCTGTAAGACTCCACAGAACAGTTGTAACAAGCATATAACGTGCCCCAATATCTGAAAATATATTTTTCATAGGCAGTAGGACATCTTTTTTATTTCCATCTATTCATAGAAAATACGTTCCCATAAATACTATGAGAACTCACAAGATTCCATAAACATTAGGAACTTCTCGAGTGATGAAAAATGCTGTAACAAGTATTAGAGGAGTTGTGAGACTTCACAGAGGACCTATAATAGAAAGTTCTCAATACTTCATCGCTTTGAGAGCAGTTATAGTTGCCAGTGCGCTGAAAAATCATCCTGAAAGTATGACGAGTAGATGAGGTCATATATCGAGTCGTAGTCATTCCCATAGACAGAATAAAAAAACGGGGATTATTACAATACTTCTGATTCAAAGAGCGAGGGAATATTCATCGAGAGTATTTTTCCCATTTGGGTCCATAAATACTTTCCCTGTTAGTTCACTCAATGCCTTGAGAAATGCTACTCCAATAGATAAGAATATTCAAAGCATAAGTTATCGTCCGATAGAAAAATATTTAAAGCCATGTGACTGGATTTTTTTATCCCATATATTTCGGCCATCGATAATTATATTTCCAGACATATTTTCTTTTATGCGAACAAGATCGGCTCATCGAAACTCATCCCACTCAGTAATAACCATCAAAGCGTCAGCATTTTCACATGCCTGGTACGAATCATTGCAGAATACAACTACATTATTATCATGGTAAATTTTCTTAACATGATTCATACTTACAGGATCATAAGCACGTATTTGTGACACTCATTTTTCTATGAGTTTATCAATGATTGCAAGACTTGGAGCATCTCTCACATCATCTGTTTTAGGTTTAAAACTTAAGCCCCAAATAGCTATAGTCTTTCATGAAATGTTCGAGATAGATTGTTCAAGTTTTTCTACTGGCTTTAGCTGTTGCAGCTTATTTACTTCCTCAGTAGCCTGTATAATTTTAAAATCATAGCCAAAATCTTTCCCTGTTTCTATGAGCGCATCAACATCCTTTGGAAAACAACTTCCCCCATATCATATGCCAGCATGGAGAAACTTTGAGCCTATTCGATTATCACTTCCAATAGCTCTAGTAATATCTTTTATGTTTCATCCTGAGAGCTCAGCAAAATTTGCAATTTCATTTATAAAACTGAGTTTAGTTGCAAGAAAGGCATTTGCAGCATATTTTGCTATTTCAGCACTTGGAATATCTGTCCATATCATACTTACGTAACTTCTTGTAAACGGCTCGTATATTTCTCACATGATTTCTTTTGCCTTATCAGAGTCGCTTCCACAAACAATCCTCTCTGGAACCATAAAGTCCTTTATAGCAGTTCATTCTCT
>CALHAQ010000037.1 GCA_937931775.1 uncultured Candidatus Altimarinota bacterium
CAGCCCTCATACTTTTCTTTGCCTCTCTCTACATACTCTTTCGATATTCAGTGCTTGCTACAGCTCTCTGAGCTACAGCATTCGTTCCGAGTATGTCAGAGCTCAAAGATAGTTACTCCAAGGATAAAAAAATATCAAAACTCAAAAAAGAATCTAAATATATACATTCAAAGGCTAAAAAGCTCACAGCAGAAGAAAAGAAAATACAAAAAGAGTCATCAGCCATAGAAAAACAAATGGAAGAGCTGAGAAGAGAAAAAGAACAACTTGCGAAAATGCGACAACCAAAACAGCTACAGCTCGAAAAACAGAAAAATAGAAATATAGCTGTATCAGGGAAATCATCTGGTGGAAAGATAGCATCACTATTTGGTTGAGGAAAAAGCGAAACTCCAAAATGAAAAATAGAGCTTCCTGTAAAAACTTTTTCTAATTGGGATTTCCCAAAGACTGATTTACTAGAGCTAAGAGATACAGGAATCAAAGCTGATCCTAGAGAAATACGAAGCAAAGAAATAGAGATAGAAGAAAAACTCCTCCAATTTGGAATATCTGTTACTATGGAGTGATACAAGGTTTGACCAACAGTTATACAATATAGACTCAAGCCAAGTAAGTGAGTAAAACTCCAAAAGATAGTAAACCTCAAAAGAGATCTTACTCTTGCGCTTCACGCTAAAAACATCCGTATCCAAGCTCCTATTCCAGGACTTGGGGTAGTTGGGATAGAAGTTCCAAACGACGAAAGGCAAACAGTAGGACTGAGAGAACTCCTAGAGTCTCCTAGTTTCAATTCACGTAAAATGGATATCCCTATGGCTATGTGAAAAGATGTATCTGGAAGTATGGTATTTGGTGATCTTACTAAAATGCCTCATCTTCTCGTAGCGGGTCAAACAGCCTCTGGTAAATCAGTAGGTATGAACTGATTCCTGATATCTATGCTGTATAAATTTTCTCCAAGTGAGATGAAGATGATCATGATAGATCCAAAGAGAGTAGAGCTCTCAGTATATAATGGAATTCCTCACCTCCTCACTCCAGTAATTACTAATCCAGAGAAGGCTCTTAACTCGCTCAAATGGTGTGTGGCTGAGATGCTTCGTAGATATGATCTCGCAACATCAGTAAATGCTCGTAATCTCAAAGAATATAACGCAAAGGTAACAAAAAAAGAAAAACTCCCATATATAGTAATAGTCATAGATGAGCTTGCTGATCTCATGATGTCAGGGCAAAAGAAAGAAGTAGAGGGAAGTATTGCTCGCATAGCGCAAATGGCTAGAGCTGTAGGTATGCATCTGATAGTAGCAACTCAGAGACCATCTGTAGATGTGATCACAGGTCTTATAAAGGCAAATATACCATCTCGTATAGCCTTTACCGTTGCGTCTCAAATAGATAGTAGAACGGTTATAGATAAAATGGGAGCAGAAGATCTCCTAGGACGATGAGACATGCTCTACTATCCTACAGGAGCAATGGAACCGGAGCGTATCCAATGAGTACTTGTAGAAACTCACGAAATAGAAGCCGTAGTAAACAAACTCAAACTCACCATAGATCCAGACATGCTCAAAAATATGCAAGATCCAGAAATAGCCAATGGTAAATCTACCACAGCAGGATCAGTTCTCGAATGATATAGCTGAGATCAAGAAGAAGATCCAGAGATAATAGAGAGAGCCATCCAGGTAGTCAAAGAGTCTCGAAAGGGAAGCACCTCTCTCATCCAAAGAAAACTCTCTCTCTGATATGCTCGAGCTGCCAAGGTACTTGATATCCTCGAAGAGCTCTGAGTAGTCGGGCCAGCGAATGGGAGTAAACCGAGGGAAGTTTATGTTGATTAATTATTAATAATTAAAGGTGCTTGATCTCGATTATAGAACTATCATTTGAATAATTACAATAGTAATCGGGGTATATGCATATTACCCTTATATTGCTAGTATACTTAGAGGAGAAACAAAACCTCATATTTTTAGTTGGGTGGTATTTGTAGTCATGGATATGGTAGCATTTTTGATTCAGTTCTGAGATAATGCTGGACCAGGAGCTTGGGGGATATTTACTACAGGAGTATGAGCATTTGTAGTTATGTTATTAGCTCTGAAGTATTGAGAAAAGAGTATCACAAAAACGGATGTATGAGCATTTATTCTAGCTATGGGATGTATTGTATTTTATGTAGTTTTGAAAAACCCTCTGTACTCTCAGTTCATGGTGTTTTCTATACTTCTTCTAGCTATGTATCCTACTGCGAGAAAAAGTTATAATAAACCAACACAGGAGAATTTATCAGTCTATACAGTAGCAGTCGTGAGAAGTATGTTATCTATTATAGCAACGATAAATATTTCTTTTCTGACCGTTGGACTACCAATCTTTATTATCTGCCTTAATGGTTTATTTATATCTATGGTACTTATCCGTAAAAAACAACTAAAATAAAACTATGGAAATAAAGGCACTTTTTTCAATAATCTGAACACTCGTTTCACTTTGAGCATTCCTCTACTATTACTATAGTATTCTTAAGTGAGATACTAAGCCGCATATATATACCTGGCTGATATTTGGACTCTCACTATGAACGGCATTTATTATCCAGATACAAAATGGTGCTGGTTATGGAGCATATGTAACACTTATGGAATTTACAGGATGTCTTGTAGCATTTCTGTTAGCTCTCAAATATGGAGAGAAAAATATTACAAAGTCTGATACAATTTGTCTTATTTTAGCTATTATATCACTCATACTATATCTGAGCTTTAAGACTTCTGTGATATCTACTATCCTGATAATCCTGGTTGATATTCTCGCTATCATACCAACCTATCGAAAAACATTTCTCAAACCTCATGAAGAAACCATCGTTATTTATATCATGAGCTT
>CALHAQ010000038.1 GCA_937931775.1 uncultured Candidatus Altimarinota bacterium
AAATAATATCAAATATTATTTCTGTTTCTTTTGTTTCTTTATTTTGAATTTTTTTTGGATCTAGAATTATTTCAAGACCAATCATTTGAAGAGTTATTGATCTTACAATATTACATTCTTTTTGTGTATAAGTAGAGGAGACTATGAAAATGGTTTCTCCTTCTAATCAAGAAGGTATATTGATATCTTTCATTCATTGAAAGCTGTCTATGTGAAAAATAATTTTACTTTTTACTCCAGTTATATCAATCTGTTGTTTTTTTTGAAAACAATCTTCCATATCACTTACTTTCCCCATTATGTATACATAGTCTTGATCTGGAGTGCTCCTTTTTTTTGCCACACGAAAATTACGATCATATATTGGAGTATCTGGAATCTTACTAAGAGAAATGAATTCAGAAAGGTCATCTTCCTTATTTTTTCAAAACAATGCCTCCATATCTACGGTATAGAGATATTTATATAAAGGATATTTTTTTTGTAGGAGTATGTTCTTTTTTATACTGTTCCTCATATATTCGATTTTCATTTATTAATCTTTTCTAAGTATATGAGTACTATTAACATCTCCAAAGGAATCTTTCTAATTATATCTTCATGAATAAATGTATCTAAATATATTCTATGCTTTGTATAAAGACTCCTACAAATTTGAAATATCTGCTTCATTTCAAGTTTACTTATTTCGTAATTTTTTGTTCCTATAGAATCACTTTCAGAAATCCCTTGCTTTTCGCTTGTTCCATCTCTTTCGCTACAATAAGTGAAGTCAAATTTTTGTAACTCAGGATAATATCTACTATATATTTCCTTATACATTTTATAAGCTTTTATATCTTTTCTTTGTATAGATATTATATTTTCTAAGAAATTAGTATCTAAAAAAGGAAGTAGGTTTTGTCACATTCCATATAGAGTCGGATTACACCATCCACTTCATTGAACGGTATTAATAGAGCTCCTACATATTTCTAAGACGAAATTTGGAATATTTCTTTCATATTCCTTATTAGTCAGTAATTCTTTTCTTCTAATAAACTTACTTACTTGATTTTTATGAAACCAACTATCCATCATAGAGTTTCATAGAATTTCTCATCAACAAAGTCATGTGAACCTACTTCATTTATCAGGAACGATTTTGAATTTATAATATTGCTTTTGTTTTTTATTATTTATGCTCTCTTGCTTATCAATATCTATTATTTTTATACCTAGAGATGCTCATATTTTGGTTGATGTTTGTATATCTTCTCGCGAATAATTTGATGAACAATATAGGTTTATATTCTGAGTGAATCATAGTGCTAATAAATTTCCTAATATTAGTCGCGAATCGTATCATCAGGTGAGATCTGACATGATATGATTACTATCTAGGACTCTTCTTTTTACACTTTCACGAAAAGAATTATGTACTTTTTGGGTATCTGACCCTTCTTTGATTTTTGATAAGCTGTAGTACTGAAAATAACTATTTTTGTCTTTTGTTCCAAATTGATATATTGACCCAGCTTGCATATTTTTAACATCTTGAAGAAGGGTTTTGCATCATCCTAAAAATCAAAATTCTAAGAATTCTACAATATTTTTTTTATCTGGCAGGGTATTTTCAACATTTAGTATGTATGTCTCAAGAGTATTACTAGCATATATATGTGACCCTGATGCATTTATATATAATGGCTTTAATCAAATCTTATCATTTATTATCATAACAGAGTCATGAAGCTTTCTAATTATAATAAATTTTCATTCAACGTTTTCTAGAGCAGCACTAATATCCTCTATATTATGAGGATTATTTTTCAAAGTATTTATCAGTCTTTCTTTCCCTGTATAAATATCTCATACTAGAACAATTTCTATATTTTCATGTAAAAAATCTTCTACTTTTTCAAAACTTATATCCAAGTATATGGAAGTATTTCCATATCAAATGTGACGTGTATTTTTGTTCATTTATATCTAGTTTTTTATGCTTTCATCTATATACTAATAGTGTATAAATTCTACTTATTTTGCATTCTATTACAAGAAGAGAGTATGTTTTCATGTATAATACCGATATATAATTCATCCCATATTGATTTACAGTTTCAAAACTTGAATGACTTGGTTTTTTCTGAGCAAAAAAGTATAGAATATATTTTTGTAAATGATGGTAGTAATGATACGTTATTATTAGAACTCGAGAAAAAAACATCATCTGATACAAGATTCTCCCTTATATCTCTTCCAGATTTTAAAGTAAAGTGCAATAGAGTAACTCAGGCAAGAAATCTATGAGCTTTTCATGCAAGATGAGAAGTACTTATCTTTATTGATCAGGATACACTCGTATCTCAGAAGTATATAGATGTATTAACAAGTATGACATTATCTGAAAATCAAATTATTCTCGGCCCGTATTATGGATATAATAACTATAAAAAATTACTTTCTCAAAGGGAAGTAGATTTATATTTATCTTCATGAAGTATTCCATGAAAAGAATACCAAGATTTTCGTATTGAATATCCTGGTATATTTCAGCAAGATCAAATATGGAAATATTTTTGTGCCTCTAACTTTATTATGAGAAGAGATGATTTTCTAAAATCTACTTGATTCGATGAAAATATTATATCTTGGTGAGATGAAGATGTAGAACTATGATACCGTCTTTCAAAAAATCATACTATATCTTTCAATTCCGAACTAGGAGTATTAAATCTTTCCTCCAAACTTTACCAAGAACCATACAATATATTAGAGCAAGAAAATATCAGTTCACTTTTTGATAATATTTTGAGAAATTTTCAAAAACATCAGACAAAAGAATATTTGTCATATCTATTAGAAAGATATAATTGACTCAATGCCTTTCAAAAAAAGTATATCTCATCAAACTTTAATAGTTTCATACAATGAATAAAAGACAAGAAAATATATTAATCTATGCTCCAGGAGGAGTTGGAATATGACATATCAACAGGATTTGTCAGCTTTTTTCTGGTATATCTGTTCAATGAAATATTACTGTTTTAACGGATTCTGATCAGAGAGAGTTTATAGAATCGTATGGATTTGAATATGAATACTTCGAATATGCTCTTGAAGACACACTCAAAGATATTTCTTTTGATGATTTTGATAGACTATGCAGTAAGAGAATATTGGAAATATATAAGCAAAAAGATATAGACCATATTTTCTTTGATACATTTTTTCCGAAATTCTTTCTCTCAAGTGTATATTCCCATAGTTCTTATTTAATTCTCAGAAACACAGATTTTTCTCATCTTCAGGAAGTAAGTACTTCTTTTTATAAGTTTAGAAAAATATTTATTCCTCACGCTTGTGATGAAATTTGTTCCACCGGAAGAGAACTTTTATGAAAACATGCAAATATAGAATATATTTGAAATGTAGTCGATCCTTTTTATAGGAGAATTTCTACATATACACCTAATAAAAAACAAATTCTTATCACTCCAGGATATGGTTGAGATACATCAGAAACTCAAGATTTTATTAGTTATTGTATTACCTTGAGTGAGAAACTTGAATGATACAGAGTCATTATTTTCTGTGGAGGGAATAAAAAAGTCTATGATTATTTTTCCTCATCTACTCGTCATGAATTATACATGTTTTCTCATGATATATATAAAGAAAAGTTTAAAGATTCTACTCTGATTTTTGCCAGATGCTGATATAATACCGTAAATGAAATTTATTATAGTCAGAAAAAAGCTCTTCTTTTTCCTGTTGAAAGGCATCATGAATCACAAAAAGATAGAGCAGTATACTACGCGAATAAAACTCCAAATATATCTATTGCTAGTTATAATATTGAGGACGATATAAATATTTTGAAAGACCCTATGTTAGGGGAAACAGTGTATCAAGAATACTCACAGGGAAGTATAGAAAAGTTTCAAAATGTAGTGTTGCAGGAAAATAAGAAAAAAATACTTTGCGTGTTTAAGCATATATTCATTCCGCAAAGTGAGTACTTTATTTACTCGGAATTACAACAACTACAAAGTAAGTATCATGTAGTGATATTATGTCTTGAAAGAGAAGACTTTATATGAAACACACTTCCATTTTATATATTTCCAAATTCTCAGGGGATTTTAAATCCTGAGTATCCTTTTTGAATTAATAAACATGACCATGTAATCTTCTTAAAAACATTTGTAAGTTTACTAAAGAGAATATGAGTAGATAGTTGTTATACAGAATTTTTATTTGATATGCTCTTGTTATATCCGGTTCAAAAACTCAGCCAAATTCCGTTTTTTTCTGCGGCTCGTGGAAATGATATATATAATATTCTTCCTAGATGTTGAGAGATTGAACGTAAGAGTTTATTTACTGCTATTACAAAAGTATTTACAAGAGATAATACTATGAGGAAAAAACTTCTATGATGGTGAGTGGATGATTCTCGTATACAAATTTGTCGAAGTTTTCTTGATACGAGTGCGTATATGTATAGGCAAAAAGAATTTAAAAAATTAGATATACTTATTTGATGAAGATTTGTAAAAAAGAAACGTATTACAAAAGTCGTAGAACTTGTTTCTAAAATGGAAAAGCTGGGTATAGTTTGAAAGATATGACTCATCGGAAGTTGAGTAGAGCAAG
>CALHAQ010000039.1 GCA_937931775.1 uncultured Candidatus Altimarinota bacterium
AGTACTCTTATCGCTTTTGCCATAATTTATTTTTTGAAATATATTTTTGCTTAGTATAGGTCATAAAAACTATTAGGCAATTTAAAATTTATATCTCTATAATTGAAAAAAATTAGACATGAAAAAGGGCACCAAACGGTGCCCAAGTTCTTTTCTGCCTGCCTGCAACTTAATAGTTCAGGTTCTTGACCGTAGCCAGCGCAAGCGCTGACGGAAGCATTTTAGCGACACCGTGAAGCATTTTAGAAGATGCTTCAAGAGTGCACATCGAAGCGTTCAAAGCATCAACAACAGTCGGAATAACTTTCCCACTTTTTGCAACTGCGATGAATCTGTCGGCCGAGATATACGTGATATCAAGGCTAATGTCAGCCCCAATTTGCCCAAGGGCCACCATCGAGGATGCAGTTTTCCGAACTTCAGGTAACAGCTCATTGGAGACCCTTGTAAGTCCTGAGCTTTCCTCAGTTCGCATCTTTGCGAGTACGGCATTAAACTCTGGCATTCTCTCGTAAGAGAGAGCCTGAAAAGCTGCCATCTCTCCAAGAGCTTGCATTGTTCTCTTGGCTAAGTCTCGGTTGGCTTGACTGACGGAATCATCTTTGAAAACCGTTTGTGCGGCCATCATTGCTTCATACGTGCCCGCAAGGACAGTATGTTGCTTTGATGATAATCCAGGATGTTGCAAAGCCGTTGCTTGAACAAATACTTCATTTGGTCCTTCATAAGGGCCACACTTTGTTTCAGCAAAGGCCGATGTTGCAAACAAGAATACGAAAAGCGTCATAAAAATTCTAGTCATTTCTTTAGTCCCATACTGTTAAGGTTATAGCAGTCATTTCTTTAGACTACCATAATATCTAACAAATTTGATAAACACTATTGGTAGCCTAAAAATAGTAGGCAGAAAATCTATTTTTGTGCAAAGAGATGCAAATATATTGACTCTATACATCAAAAACAGATATATACCTACTATAAATATGTTAAAGAGCTATTTTTATTTTAACATAATTAAAATAAAATGTCAATTTTACCAGCTTGAGTGATGAATTTTTTAAAATATATCTTATTTCCACTTAATACTACAACCTATGCTTGGTTTTTGATCTATTTCTATTTCTCATGACCTCATGTATATATCTATAGCTTTGCGTAAGTCGATTCATGAGAGTGGGATTTCACTACCTGGACGAGAACTATCGAGTTGTCCATGATATACAAGCTCTAGCTTTTTCCCAAAGAAAAATATATCAGGAGTACATACAGCGCTATAACTCTGAGCTATTTCTTGTGTTGCATCGTAGAGATATGGAAAATTATATCCTAATCGCTTTGCATGCTGAGCCATCTTTTCTGGGCCATCATCAGGATAGCTAGTAGCATCATTGCTACTAATAGCAATAAAATTTATTCCTTTTGCTTTATACCTGCTCGTTAGTTCTATAAGTAGGCTATTTATATGAATTACAAATGGGCAATGATTACAAATGAACATTAACACTGTTCCCTTTTCTCACTTCATATCTCATAGCGACAATACCTTTCCAGAAATAGTATCAGGAAGAGAAAAATCTGGAGCTATAGTTCATAGATCTAATTTTTTGGATTGAGTAAGTACCATGGATTTTATTTAGAAAATATATAATCTACTAATCCTATTACTGCTATGATTATAGGTTGGTGTATCAGATATACAAGCAAAGATTTCTTTCAAATATATTCAAGTGCTATTTCTAGAGAATTACTTTCTCCTACTTTATGAAAAATACTAAACTTTCCTTGTTTTTGTAAAAACAATCCTAAGATATAACCCAAAAGTAATACTCAAAAATATGGGAAAAGTGGATAATAATCAGATGAGCTAAATCATGGATATGTAAATCATAAGAAAAATAAATATTTATTCTCTACAATAGGAATAAAAAGTACTCCATATATAATAATACTTATTCATATAAGCCCGTTTAAATATCTAAATATTGAAAAAAATGGAAGCAAAAAGAAACTTAGGGCAAAAAAGTGAAGAATTCCAAACCTAATATATTCCTCTGGAAAAAAGAAGTATGTAATGAAACTAATCATCCCAGCTAAAACAACAAGAATCATGGAATATTTCCAGTATTTTTTCAAAATACCTTTTCCATATTTCTTCTCAGCAAGGAAAAAAGATATTCCTGAAATGAATATAAATCCTAGAGCAGAAATGTTTCATAAAATGTACCAAAATATCTCAGAGAGGTTGAGAAATTCAATTCAAAAAATATGAACAAGAGAATAGTTTAGATGAAATACTATCATAAGTACTATAGCGATACCTCGGAGTACATCGATGTACTCATACCTCGTAGATGTTGCTGAAGGAAATTCTTTCATAAAATAATTATATCTGTATATATTTTTATACAAAAATATTACTCTGATTTTAGAAGCAAAAATCTATTTTATGAGTCTTTTATGAGAATACTTTAGAGATTCTTGATATTGTTTAGAGTAAACTATTTAATAAGATTAAGCTTTGAATTCTTTATTTTTTTTCAAAAACAAATTGATATAAATCACTAAATCCTTGTCTAAATGTTACCTTTGAAGCAACAAGATAAAATAAATTTGTTCTATAGAATTTTTCCCCATAAGTGTCTGTAATTTTTTCTTGATTTTTTACGAGATTTTTTATCCAGAAATCCAGGGTACGAGCATAGTGTTCTCTCAGATTTTCAAAGTTTGGGTATATACCATTTTCTTGGAGCTTAAAATAAGGGTCTGCTGCATCTAAAGTTTCTTGCTTTGTTGGAAGGTATCCTCCAGGAAATATGTACTTTGACATAAATTCAGCAACCTCTCATTGTTTTTGTGTGCCAATATGATGGAGGCTCATTACTCCTCCCTCCTTGAGACATTCATTAGCTTTTTGAAAGAATTCATCATAAAAACCTCTGAAATGTTCAAATGCTCAGACAGATACAACTCTATCAAACTCTCCTTTTCATTCAAACTCTCTTATATCACTGAGAACTATCTGTACTTTATCATTTCCCTTATTTCTCTCAGCAGCTGTTTTTTGTTGTTCTTCAGAAAGAGTTACTCATACTACCTCTACACCAAATTCTTTCGATGCAAATTCTGCAAATCATCACCATCCGCACCCAGCATCAAGAACTTTCATTCATGGTCGTAGTCACATCTTTTCACAATGTAAACGCATCTTATTCTCATCAAGAGCACTAAGCGTGTTGTCTGTTCTCATCCAGTCTAGATACTCTCTCATTTCAGAATGAGCTTCCAAATAAGATTCTCCATCAATTCCACAGGTATACTGCATCGGTCACTTCTGATTTGGGTCTTGAGTTTCGCATCTCATAAGATCTTCAAAAAAACTATCATCAACATCATATTGATGAGATATATTTTCTTCTGCTTCTGTTAGTGAATTTTTATTTTTGTTCTTTCTTAACTTAAATAGAACAAATTCTATAGGTTTATACCATTTTTTTCAATCGAGGAATCTCCTAAAAGTATAAAGTTGTGATAAGAACCTTTCAAGTGCTTCTTCTTCATTCATACCAGGACTGCTCACATCATATTCTCTATTTAGGTACTTTTCTCAAATATTTAGTCCAGGGTCAAAAAACAATGATGCTCATCTCCAAACTCTCTTAGCGAGATTTGATGTCTTATGGTCTACCTCAATTCCTCCTTCAACTACTCGTTGTCATTTTGTCGGAAAAGCAAAGTGATGTTTTCTCCATAAGTATTGATTTAGTTTTCAAAATGATAAAAGATTATCTACCTCTTGTAATACTTCTTGTTTTACATCCTCACCTAGACTTATCTCTTCTATTAATCATCATTCCATTCTTAAAGAAAAAACTCACTTTACTCGGTCTATTACAAGACTAGTTGCTGTTTCTACACGTTCAGATAAACCATCTCCAAGACGGTTATTAATTCCCCAGTAAAGAGGTATCTCTTGAATGTGTTCAGCAGTTGACACTGTATATAACTAAATAGTAATAATTATATATAAAATACTCATATATTTAATAAGTCAATATTTAGTACCAACCGGAGACGAACCATATCTCTTCCCTACTTTAAAGTA
>CALHAQ010000040.1 GCA_937931775.1 uncultured Candidatus Altimarinota bacterium
ATCTTCCTCTCGTATTTTCAGCAGCACTTCTTTCATTTGCACATGGAGCAAACGATGTAGCAAATGCAATAGGACCGTTTGCAGCAATATATGATACCGTCACAACTGGGAGCATTTCTGTTGGAGAAACTGGTATACCTATATGGATTATGATAATTTGAGCACTTGGTCTTGCTATAGGACTATGAGTATATGGATCAACTCTTATAAAGACTGTTTGAAATGAGATCACCAAACTCAATCAAGTACGAGCATACTGTGTAGCTCTTTCAGCTGCAATAACAGTAATTATAGCAAGTAGCCTATGACTTCCAGTGAGTTCAACACATATAGCTATATGAGGTATATTTGGTATTTGATTCTTTAGAGAGTGGCAAAAATATAGACTATGAAAAAGTAAATCATATCTCGATAAATCTATGTTACGACAGATTATACTTTCATGGGTTATTACACTTCCAGCATCAGCATTTATAGCAGCTATTAGTTTCACTTCTATTATATATTTTGTTGCTTAGAACGTGTAATGATTCAAAAAGACTTCTTTTTTACAGAAGTCTTTTTTTATAAAAAAGTTCTTTTGTCCAAATAAAATAAAAGATATTTTTGTCAATTTAATATACATCAAATCTCTTCACTTATTCTTCACAAATATTTTTCTATGTGTTATTATTTTTTTAGAAGACAAGGTGAGTTACAAAATAAAACTTCACTGGGGTTCTAAAAATTATTTTAATTCTACAAAAACAAAAATATAAATATGTGATCTGCACTCCTCAATAGATTATCTGGTTTTTCTGCAATGAGTCTTACAGAACTCAACGCAACAGCAAGCTACCTCAAAAGAATCGATAGAAAGTTTCTTATGACCGAAAAACAATTTTTAGAAATATTATCAGATTTATCTCAAGATTTTAAAGCTCTTGAAATAGATGGAAAAAGAGTATTTCTCTATGATAACGTATATATGGATACAGATGACTATCTGTTTTATGACCAACATCAAAATAAAGTTCCAAGTAGAACAAAAGTTCGAACTCGTCACTATACTGATGCTGGTGATCTTGCTTTCTTTGAATATAAACAAAAAGAAAACTGAGTCACTAAAAAATTTAGATACCAATTCCCTGCATCAGAACATGGTACCATGACAAAAGGCAAAAAGAGATTTTTCGAAGGGGTATTTCAATCACTTTACAGTGATAAAGCTCCCGATATTTCTCCAGCAATGTGAACAAAATATAATAGACTCACTCTCGTAAGTACGGGTGGTGAAGAAAGACTAACCATAGATTTTAATATATCTGTGAAAGATTTAAGAAACGAAAAAGCAAGAGATATCAAACTCAAAAATCTTGTTATCATAGAAAGTAAGTCTCTTTCTGATAACTGTAAAAGTTGTGAGATTATCACTTCTCATGGGATTAAAAGAGCTGGTTCATGTAGTAAATACTCTCTCGGAATAGTATACTCAGGACTTGCGGAGAAGTGGACAAAATTTCAAAAAACAATGGATAAAATAAAAGAGATTCGAATGGAAGTAACAAAAAGAAAAAGAAATACTTCTACAAAAAATGTAGAGAAAACTCTTTCTCACCACTTCAAAAAGACTTCTCTGAAAAAAGTCAATGAAACAGCATAAATAAAAAAAGCATTTCTATAGAAATGCTTTTTTTATTTATTATCTTTTAGTCAAAATTGAGATATTCTATTCCATAATGTTTGAAAAGTTTTCTTGATCCACCAATCATTTGCTGGTATCATTCTAAACCTATTTTTTTAACCCACTCTTGTATAGTATCTCCATCTGGTCATTCTATCTCTAAAAATTCTGGGATTCATTCATAAAGATCAAAATCAAATTCCATTCCATCAAGAGCATATGAGAACCTAAACTTTTTCTTTTCTCTTGTTTTTTCCATTCCATACTTTTCAAGTACTTTTGCAAAACTTTCTATATTGGTAATCGGAGTTTCATGTTCATCTTTTGCATTTATTCCTTCTTTTTTCTTTACCTTTTTTCGTTTATTCTTGATAGTATAGATATGCTCCTCTCATTTTTGCCTTAACCTAAAAAGTCTGCCATTTGCATCCATCTTATTTTTTGGGGCATCTTCAGGAAAATCATAGTATATGTCATGTACAAATCCTTCAAAAGTCTTCTTTGCTCCAAGCTCCATGAGCTTTGCAACGATCTCTTCCCTATTAATTTCAAGTATTTTTATTTCTTTTTCTAGCATAGATATATAGTTAGTATCCTAATGAGTATATCATATTTTAAAGAAAAATAAAAACTCAGGAAGGTTTTATTTAAAATATCACTCATGAATCATATGTAATCCTTGTCGAATCATATCATCCCTCTTTCACCAAACAAGAGAATCATGTATTCTATCACCATTTAAATTTAGATATTGATTTTCTGCTCACAGGACTTCAAATAAACCTCTAGATCCTTTTCATAATATACTATATAATGAAGAATTTCAAAGTCACAGCCTTTCTGCAACATCCATTATATAAAGAGGATTTGGTCATTCTACCTCTAATACCAGGGGCAAGCCCGCTCTATGATAATTTTCAACTTCTAAAAATCATTCGTCTGGAAGAATCAAAGAATCTCTAAGTTTTCATTTACTTCGAGTAATATAGAATCATTCCTGAGCTAATGCTTCTTGGTTAGCACGTGGATCGTGATCATAAAGTTCTGCTTCAAGAGCAATTTTAGAAGTTTTTTGTAATGCTATAAAATCCTCATCTGATATTTCAGTTTTTTGTACTTCTTCAAATATCTTCCTAAGTTCATCGCTATTTTTCTTAGGTCTTCTTTTTAGAGTCATTAAAGTTGTTTCCTTAAAATCTGGGAAAGTCTTTTTTCTTGATCTAATTTGTGCTCCAGTCTTTCAAAAAAGTAAACCATTATCATAATAATCATCAACACTCATAGCCTGATATCATATACTTCATCAAGAAGTTAATACAGACTCTATAATTTGCTCTCTATCGATCGGGTGATTTTCAAAGTCTGTTGGTACAATTTTTCACTCGACTTCATTAATAAGAAATCTCTTAGGATTAGCACTGGGAGACATAAGTCATGAAGCTAAGAAAATAGTAAAAAGATATACTGGTTTTTCCATACCTGTAGCTAACCATAATTTATAAATCATTTCGGGTGTAACTGGAAACTCATAATCCTTAATTGCAATACGCGATTCAGAATTTTCAATTATATTTCGCAATTTACTAGAATAAAAAGCTTCCTGCCTTTCTAATTCAACTCCTTCTTGAACTAGTAAGTCTCATACCACTCCTGATATATCTCTTTGAAATTTATAAAATGAGTCCGCATCATGAACACAGTCATCAAAGTTAGGTAGAAAGTCCAAAGACATAAAGTATTGATTAATAATATTACTTAAAATATACTCAAAATATTTTTCGCTCAAAATAAAAAACTCCTCTATAGAGAAGTTTTTACTATATGCAAATATTAATCACAATATATATATGGTATATCGTATCTATCAAACACCATTCGTGATCATCAGACGAGTTGCTCTTGTTTATCTAGGAAGAGTTTTTTTACCCACTTAAATATGACTTCTCAACTTGGTCCTTCAATTTCGAGAAAAGTTGGAATTCATTTATAGGTATCTATATCAAATACTACTCCCTCATGTTTAAAAGATATTCTGTGTTTTTCTTTTTTTCTTATTGGTATCATTCCCTGCATAGTCAGAGTTTTTGAAAACGCTCACGCATCAGTTACCTCTACTTCATGTTCTTCTTTTACGACTACCTTTTCTTCATCACTTAGCAATTGTCTTTTCTCTTTTATCGTATAAATATTCTTGTCTCACTTCTCTCTGAGTCTAAAGATTCTTTCACATTCTTCTCTCTTACAGTGAGCCCTTTCGATAAAATCATAATACGTATCACGAATATCTCCATCAAAAGTTTTCTCTGCTCAAAGCTCTAGGAGTTTTTTTACTACCAGACTTGTATCGATTTCAAGGATTTTTATCTCTTTTTCTAGCATATCGTGAAGTTGTAAATATACCTTCATAATAACATATTCTTCATACATAAAGCTAGGAGTATTACTTATTATGTTTCTATATATAATTGACTTTTAAGTAAAAATAATTATATAATAATATTATGAATATAGAAAACACACTCGTGATATGAGACATAGAATGAAATATAGGTCATTTTAAGCGTCTCATGGCAAACACATGATTAATAGATATCTCTAAAGATATATCTACTATTTTAGTATGAGATATAGTTGGAGGAGTAAAAGAGTGGAATATACCTATGTTACAATATTGTTATGAGAATCAAGAACGTACAGAAATGATACTTTGAAACAAAGATTTATTAGTACAAAAAATAATTGCAGGAACAAGTACAAGTAAATGACCTGTATGGGCAAACAGAGCAGCAGAAGAACTCACAAACGGTAGTAATAATGAATTAAGGGATTACTTCATGAATGGATTTCAACCGTATATCAAACGAGGGAAATTCACTATAACTCATGCCAGGCCAATACAGTGAGAAAAATTAGCGAATCATAGTCA
>CALHAQ010000041.1 GCA_937931775.1 uncultured Candidatus Altimarinota bacterium
CTACCATCCCTATGTTAATTTTCAGTGAAGAGAGATAAAGTATGGCATTACTTCAATTGATACCATTAAAAAAGATCTTGAAGAATGGACATATTTATATGTTGCATGAAGAATGCATAAACCAGTACAATATCTTAAGCAGAGTACTGAATTAGGTGTCGCGATTCAAAAAAATCTTGAAAATGCTTTGAGAGTAGCTCTCTGTCTCTTGCCGGAATCCTTCACTCAAGAACAACTTTTCCAAACTATATCAGGTCTTTCTTATATTGGAGACTCTCGTATGAAACACTGAGAAAATCCAGATAAAGCTAAAAATATTGTAGCTAAAAATATGGACGGTTTCGAAGAATTATATCAATGAGTATTACAGGACTATCAAGGAATTCATAGCAATTTAGACTCAAATACTTTTAGTCAATGATTTGATAGAGACATACTTTTAGATATACGTGAAAAACTCCCTTTGAATTTACGAAATAAAACATGGAAATCAGTTGATCCTCATATTGGACCATTTCGTGAAGAAATTAAGAAAGGCATAAGTATGATAGTAAATGGCCCAAGTAAAGTTCAGGCAATTAAATGAATTGCTACATCTGGAGTCAGAAAATCTTTTAAATATGCGCTTGCAAAAGTATCAAAAGCTCGAAATTCGAAGAAATAGCTACTTTATACATGCTTGTACAAGTCCCATAAATAGTGGAGCTGGGCTTTCAAGGTTACTGGTAAGTTCGGGATGAGATTGAGTTGCGGTATAGTATGGGTGAACTTTTGGATCCATTTCTATAAATTGTACGATTCATTTTTTTTGTGACACTCATGATATATGTAGACTACTTTTGGTAAGTTTTTTTGCATATTTTGGATGGACTTCATATCTGTGACGAAACCTCTCGAAAATGGCTCCACTTGGAGTAAGACGACCACCTGCCTCATAGAGAGATTCTATAATTCATGGTTTAAGTATACTTGCTTGCTTCCCGAGTCTCATAGTTCCACCGAGGTTTACGACATCTTTTTGACTATCAAGAAGGGTTATTACATCGTGTGGAGAACAATCTCTGTCAAATTCAAGACTTTTTGCTTCTGGAACTCAGAGAATATTTCTCATAAACTCTATAGTCATAAGTTGTAGACCAAGACATATCCCAAGACAGGGAATACCATTTTCACGGATATATGTAAGAGTTTCGATAATATTTTCGATTGCAGTATCTCAAAAACCTCATGGAATAATACATCCATCACATTTTTTTACTTTTTCAATCCCATGCTTTTTACGAGTATCTATAAATGAAATTTCTACCTGTACTCCAAGCCTATGTCCAACATGTTTTAAAGCTTCTACAACACTTGAATATGAATCTTCAAGAGCTGTATATTTTCAAATAAGACCTATTTTTATTACTTTTTCCTGAGGAGCTAGGAGGGTCCCTTCCCAAGTTTCTATTTTTTTACTCTCATGGAATGGTATTCCCAGTTTTCCAAATACAAGTTTATTGAATTTTTGTTTTTCTAAGAGTCTAGGAATAGTGTATATAGATTCAACATCAGGAATAGAGAATACTCTGTCTTCTCTCAAATTTCCAAAGAGAGCTATTTTTTCACGACTCGCTTTTGTGAGAACCTTTTCCCCTCTTACCATGATAACATCAGGAAATAAACCTTTTGATTGCAGGAGACTGACTGATTGTTGTGTAGGTTTTGTTTTTTGTTCATCTACTCAACCAGGAGTAGGGATATAGGTAATATGAATATGAAGAAAATCCTCAGTTTTTTTCTTTCTACGCATCTGACGAATAGCCTCGAGATAGAGCTCTACTTCTATATCTCATACAGTTCCTCATACTTCTATCATACATATCTCTCCACCCATTTGATCAAATATAGCTTCAAGTCTCTCATTAATATATTCTGTTACATGAGGAATCATTTGAACAGTTTTCCCAAGAAAATCTCCCCTCCTTTCTTTTTCGAGGATACCAGCAAATATCTTTCACATGGAAATACTCTGTACTCCACTACATTCACTTCAAAGAAATCTTTCATAATGACCAAAATCCATATCCACTTCAGCTCCATCAGAGAGAACAAATACTTCTCCATGTTCATGGGGGTTCATGGTACCTGGATCAATATTGAGGTATCCATCAAGTTTTATGGGACATACGTTATATTTTTCTGAAAAGAAAAATCCGGTTGAAGCAGTGGTTACTCACTTACCTATACCGGATATTACTCAACCTGTCACAATGATATACTTTTTTCTCATTTATTTTTAGAGTGAGAAATTAAAAATAAGTATAATGATGATTGAGCATTCAAGAAATTTTATTTATTGATTTTTAGTAAGATATTTTTAGAGTGAATGAGAAGGGATATTCTAAACTCATGATACTATGCAAGAAGAACTATATGACATAGTTGATAAAGATGATACTATAATAAAATCATGACTGAAAGAATCAGAAATTGATTTTAATAATGATATTTTTAGAGTAGCCACTCTATATTTGAG